>CAZBPB010000562.1:0-2258 GCA_964493565.1 uncultured Pleurocapsa sp.
GGGACATGGGTTCATTCCGCTAGTTTACCTTATATCCCATATCTTCCCCACTCCCGCCTATCATTCGGCACATCAATTGGGTTTCAAATCTGGTATAATTTCGCCTTGTAATCGAACTGATGTTCGTCAGTTGTTCAGGAAGGCATCATCATGCCAAAGTTCGAATTAGTCTCTGAATTTAAGGCGACCGGAGATCAACCTCAAGCGATTGCCGAACTGGTTGATGGCATCCGTCATGGATTGCGTCATCAAACCCTGCTCGGCGCAACCGGCACGGGCAAAACCTTTACCATCGCAAAGGTGATTGAAGAAACGCAGCGTCCGGCCTTGATCATGGCACACAATAAGACGCTTGCCGCCCAGTTGTATTCAGAGTTCAAAGAGTTCTTCCCGAAAAACGCTGTCGAATACTATGTCAGCTATTACGACTACTATCAGCCAGAAAGCTACGTGCCGCGCTATGACCTGTTCATTGAGAAACAGACTGATATCAATGAACAGATTGAGCGTTTACGTATTGCCGCCAAAGCTGCGCTGTTATCCCGTTCCGATACCATTATCGTGGCATCGGTGTCCTGCATTTATGGCACTGGCGATCCGGTAACGTGGGGAGCGTCTACGCTTAAGGTCAGTATTGGCGAAGAAATGCGCCGCGAATCGATTCTCCGTCGCTTGGTGCAGCTTCAATACACCCGCAGTGAAATGGACTTGGCACACGGCACATTCCGCGCCAAAGGCGATGTGCTGGAAGTCTATCCACCCTACGAGGATGCCGCTTTCCGTATCACACTCTTCGGCGACGAGATCGAGCGCATTGTCGAGTTTGATCCGCTCACCGGCGAGCTGTTCGCTACCCATCAAACCATCGTCGTTTTCCCCGCATCGCAGTTTATGGCGGATCAAGACAAAATGCAGAAAGCTGTACACGACATTGAACAGGAGCTTGAAGAACAGCTTGCTTATTTTAAGGCACAGGGCAAGCTGCTGGAAGCGCAGCGCCTTGAGCAGCGTACCCGTTATGATCTCGAAATGCTCCGCGAAATGGGCTTTACTGGGGGCATCGAGAACTATTCGCGCCATCTTGAACAGCGCGCCCCCGGTACCCCACCCTGGACGCTGCTCGATTACTACCCCCAGGACTATCTGCTGGTACTCGATGAAAGCCATATGACCGTCCCCCAGATTCGCGGCATGTATAACGGTGACCGCTCGCGTAAAGAAGTGCTGGTAGATTACGGTTTCCGACTGCCCAGCGCGATGGATAACCGCCCGCTGCGTTTTGACGAGTTCCAGCAGCGCGCTGGCATGACCATCTACACGTCAGCCACGCCCGGCCACTACGAAGGCGAAGTGTCCCAGCGCACTGCCCAGCAGGTCATCCGCCCGACCGGTATTCTCGATCCGCAGATCAGCGTTCGCCCGACAAAGGGGCAGGTGGATGATCTGCTTCAGGAAGTGGCTGCGCGCGTCAAGAATAAACAGCGCGCGCTGGTCACCACCCTCACTCAGCGCATGGCTGAAGAACTTGCCGGCTATATCAATGAGATCGGTATCAAAGCCAACTATTTACATGCCGAAATCCAGACCTTGGAGCGTGTCGAAATCCTGCGCGACCTGCGTCTTGGCGTTTACGATGTCATCGTTGGGGTGAACTTGCTGCGCGAAGGGCTTGACCTGCCTGAGGTGTCGCTGGTTGCCATTCTCGATGCCGATAAAGAAGGCTTTCTACGTTCCGAACAGGCCTTGATTCAAACCGTTGGGCGCGCCGCCCGCCACGTAGATGGTCAGGTTATCATGTATGCCGATACTATCACGCCTTCTATGCAGGGGGCGCTAGACGAGACCGATCGCCGCCGTGCTATTCAGATGGCGCATAACGAGGCGCATGGCATCACCCCGCGAACCATCGTGAAACAGGTGCGTGACCTCACAGATCGTGTACGCGCAATTGCCACCGAGGATCAAAAAGCAGGGATCGGCCCTGATGGCGAAATGCCGCTGGAGCTACTGCCCAAAGATGAGCTAAATCGTATGATCAAAGACCTTGAGTTCGAGATGAAGAATGCCGCCAAAGCTCTCGAATTTGAGAAGGCCGCCATGCTGCGCGATCAGGTGATTGAACTCAAACGTGCGCTGGCAGAGCGTGAGCCGGATAACCTCTTGTTGGGTTAAAGCAAGCGTCAGTTTCAGCGAACTTGCAGATCTCGCCCTTTACATAGGCTGCCCCGACTGCTAACATGAATCTCATTGATGCGGGG
>CAZBPB010000563.1:0-2258 GCA_964493565.1 uncultured Pleurocapsa sp.
CGCCATCCATTTCATATTCGAGTGGGGTTCCCCAGAAGCCGGGGTCAGAACCAATGCCATTGAGGAAAATATCAACGCCGGCCTGATGATGGGCATCCATCTCTGCCCAATCGCCTCCAGCCATTTGTGACATATCGTGGTCTTCCTGGGCAACAACACGAGATGCCCCGGCACCTGCTAACGCAATGCCTGTTCCCCCTACAGCAGCACCGGCGATTTTCAGAAACTGCCGCCGCGCGACGTGTTCGCTCATGACTCATCTTCCTTTATCAAGTGGTTAGTTACCCTAAATCGCAAATCAAATCATAGTGCCGTAACCGAATTGACTACTAGATCTGATTCCAAAAGTGGTCGCTCAAGTTAAAGTGATGAGCGACCACTGGCTGATAATTAAACAATGAAGTTACAGGTAGTCCCGATAATTTGCAACTACGATCCGCAAATTATGCTTCGCTAGGAGGCAGATGACCGCGCCACCATTCATAAATGAACAGTACGAAGAAAACTACCGCCAACACAAGAATGAAGCCCCCTGCCGCGGTAATCCCCGTAGCAACGTTATCCCAACTATAGGCGGAGAGAAGGTTTCCTCTCAGATTACTTCCATTCAACATTGTGTTGCGAAGATTTGTGACCGCTGTTAATTGTGCTTGCGCTGCCTCAATGGCATCCGCGTCGCCAGATTCAGTAGCCGCAGCTACATCTGCCCTTAACTGGCGCTGGATTCCGCCCAGCGTTGCGTATACAGCGCCCGGATAGCCCGCGTCCTCTGCTGAACTCCGCATGTGTAACGCCATGATCTCCGAGTAAATCTGAGCCTGGTTGCCAGTGGTAAGTGGCTGCCCCGCATTCTCAACAACGCCCGGAATCGCCCGTTCCTCATCAGAAAGCTGATCCTCGGCTGTAAATGTGATCTGCTGCGATACCAACTCGGTGCGAATACTACTCTGGATGAACTGGCCTAACCCGATTGCGGCCCCGCCCACCGCCAGGCCTCCAATACCGAGTATTAGCCACAGTAATAGCACTCTGGCCCACATTGCGGCTGAGAGACGTAACTTTAGGTACTTCATGAGCTTACTCCTCTTGACTACAGGTAAATTATCACTGCGGAATACTTGTCACTCCGCATTTCGCCGCCTGCTTCATAATGCCCGGACTTGCGACGGTTCAAAGGGCGAGAAATTTCTAATCCTCTTAGTTCCGTATCTCTGCTTACAAAGGGTTTGACTGAAACCCGGTGGGCATCTTCAGCAGACGTTGTATGAACTGCCTCTAATATTGTCATAAGCCGCATATGCGCTCTATTGACAGATATCCTAATCAATAAGTGACTAACGTCACGTTATCGCCAACATGAATACTACCTAGACCGCGATGGATCAGGTTTTGACCGAAGATGACCTTACCCGCTTCATTGCGGCGATATTTATTGAGCGTAGCCAGAGGCTCATGAGGATCGATCACTTTGCCAAGCGCCGGATCAACTGTGGTCATCACGCAGCGCCCACAGGGTTTGACCACATCAAAATCAATGCCATTCACGCGGATTTGCTTCCAATGGTCTTCGTCCCATGCAACATTTCCTTCGACCACAATATTTGGACGGAAACGCCGCATTTCCATAGCCTCAGTGCCGTTATCGGCCATTTTGAGATTTAAATCGTCAAGTGACGCTTGCGTTGCCAGCAACGCTGGAAAGCCATCAGTAAAGGTGGTGGTAGCAGACGGATTTGCAAACTGCGGATTCACGGCGCGCCGAGTCGCTGGCATTTGCACCAGTTTGATTTCCATGCCCAGAAAGCGACTAAACCACGAATTAACTTCCGAAGGATAGACACTTCCAACGACCGTATCTTTCCAGATTACCACTTCAAGTTTTTCCGCGGGCGTTTCCCCAATAGGCAGCGCTAACTCCGGTTGTGATGGTGCGCGCACGACCAGACGACCATCTTCGAAGGTAGGTTGAATAAGCGCCAACTCCGGCACTTCCCGTTGTGATGTGTAAAACCAGTTTTCGCCTTCCGCATGAGCCAGCATCCATTCACGATCATAGCGCGGCCCATCAACCGCTAATTCCATCGTTTGAAGTGAGATGCCGGCACAAGATTTAATCGGGTAAATGTGTAGGGATAAGACGCGTAATGCTCGATTCATGGGTATAGTCCTGTTGAATTGGTTTTAGTGATCGCTTGCACACTATCGGGAGTGGGGAACATCAGGGATATACAAAATTAATGAGGGGAGCGGGGTACTTG
>CAZBPB010000564.1:0-461 GCA_964493565.1 uncultured Pleurocapsa sp.
CCCCGGCGATGTGTGCGTCCGTAAAATCACGTTCGGCTTGGTGGTGAAAATCGTGTCCTGCATCTCCCGCGCTGGATGATGCGGCGGGAAGTTCAGCAGCGTGAAGTTAGTATCGTCATCTTCCACCTCGCGGCTGTGATACACCTGAAAGCCCATCGTCGCCCAGATGCGATAGAAATCGCGCAGCGTGTGCGTGGATGGGTGCAGCCCTCCACGATTAACAGACCGCCCCGGCAGTGTCACATCAATTTCGCCCTCCTCAAGGTTCTGCGCCAGTTCCGCCGCCTTGATCGCTTCCTCGCGTTCAGTGTAGGCCGTTTCCAGCGCCACCTTGATCTCGTTGGCGCGTTTGCCATACGCGGCGCGTTCTTCTTTGGGCATCGTGCCCACGCTGCGCACCGCCTCAATCACGCGGCCTTTCTTGCCCAGAAATTGCAGTTCCCATGCCCGCAACGCCTCGC
>CAZBPB010000564.1:471-2217 GCA_964493565.1 uncultured Pleurocapsa sp.
GATTTCGCTGCATCCAATCCCGCCTGCGCCTCGATGCGTAAACTTTCAAGTGTGTCAGTCATTGAAAAGCTCCCTCAAAACAAAAAACGCCCTCATCCCTATCGTTCAGGGACGAGAGCGTTGAAAAGTCTCCCGCGGTACCACCCTGCTTGCGTCACCGTTCTTCAACGATGAACGCCGCTTGATTGCTTGCATCATGCCTGCGATAGCGAATATCGCCTGTAAAGTGAATTCGGCGAGCGCTTTCTGGTGGCCGCTCTCAATCTATGGCGGCACACGCCCTGTCAGCAGCACTTTTCGCGTACTGGTCTTTACAACATGCTTGCTGATCATCATACGGCGCAGGCAGGGCAAAAGTCAAGATGAGGGCTGTATCTCCCAATCTTCCAGGCGAAGCCCCGCAACACGCTCAAACTCTCGGGTATTATGTGTAATCAAGATAAGATTGTTTGCCAATGCAATGGCGGCGATCAGCAAATCATTACTTCCGATGGGCGTGCCTTGTGAAACAAGTGCAGCGCGGATACGTCCGTAGTGTTCAGCAGCCAAGTCATCAAATGGCAATGAAATGAATAGAGATAAAAACTGCTGTTGACCATCCAATGTTTTGATTGGGTTTTGACTACGCATCGCACCGAAAAACAGCTCGGCCTTAACAACCGAACACACCGCAGCGTCACCATCAGACAACGTATTGAGCCTATCGGAAATTGCTTTTGACCGACCGTTAAGGTAGCGAATACATGTATTGGTATCGAGCAGATACCTCATTCTATTAGCTCACGATCTTCAATTGGAAGCTGAGATGATCGCTCAATAGGATCATCCGCCAGAATGCCGTAAGTTTGGCGTAGCGCCTCATGCCAATTGGATGGCACTTCAGGCATATTTTGCTCATGTTCCAACAATTCCAACATTGACTTTATGAGCTGCCATTTATCGCTGGCAGGTAACTGCTCAATTTCGCGGAGTAATTCATTTACGTTAAGCATACGCAAATCTCCTCGTTATTCTTTACTGCGTCCCCCGGTTCTTCCGCCACCAATCATGAAACGACTGCGGCGCAAAGGCCGGGAAATCGCGGGTATCCGTCCAGCCGTGCAAGATCGGCAGCGGCAGATCGGTTATCTTATGTTCGGCGCTCTCACCCTCAACCTGTGAAAGCACGCTCGTCCCCACCTGCGCCGCCTTGCCACCCATCTCATACAGCAGGGGATGGCTGAAGCCGAACGCATACGCCTTCATCCCCAGCTTATACGCCGGGTCTTGCACATGCTCAAGATCGTGCCGAAGCCCCAACAGCATATCTGGAATATTGATGTCCACCGGGCAAGCCTGCTTACACGCCCCGCATAAGCTGCTGGCAAATGGCAGCGGTTCTGCATTTTCGATACCCTTCAGCAGCGGCGTCACAATCGCGCCGATGGGACCGGGATACACCCAACCGTAGCTGTGCCCGCCCACGTTCTGATACACCGGGCAGGCGTTCAAACACGCGCCACAGCGAATACACGCCAGCGCCTCGCTATATTCGCTGGCATAAATATCGCTGCGCCCGTTATCCAGCAGCACCAGATAAAAATCTTCCGGCCCGTCTGGCTCGCCTTCACGCGCTGGCCCGTTAAACATATTCACGTACACAGTGATCCGCTGGCCTGTGGCGCTGCGCGGCAGCAGTTGCACCAGCGTAGCAAAATCTTCCCACGTCGGGATCACTTTCTCGATGCCCACCACCGCGATATGCAC
>CAZBPB010000565.1:0-2183 GCA_964493565.1 uncultured Pleurocapsa sp.
AACGTCATCATTCAGGTGACTCGATGTTACAGTCGCAGATGTGTCGAAGTCTATCATTTCAGGCTCACATCTGATCATGAACAGGTCGTCGTGGCTGTTATAGCAAATCCGGTAGTTTTGCGACTCGTCATGGAGCATAGACTGCTAACGTTTCGAATCTACGTTGACGATGTGTGCTCGGAGCTATTCTAGTATCGATCACCTCCTGTTTAACTGCGTGGTAAGAACACGGTAGTTCCCTCATACGCCATTTGGCGGGTTTTTCGATGATAGAAACAAGCTATTTGGCGGATTAAGGAATCTCCTCCAGCCATTTATACTCTTACGGTATAAAGTTGCGGGAATAGACGATGAATTTACCCACATCAAACGCGAAGGGGCGCTTACTTCTAGTTCGCTTCACTTACTTCGTTGTCAGGCATTGGCTCATCCTGTTCATTGCTCTCTTTGGAATATATACCCTTCTCCCGTTTGTTGCCCCTATCGCTATGCAGATGGGCTGGAGGTCTCTTGGAAATGCTATTTATGACTTGTATGCAACGCAGTGTCATCAGATGGCGCAGCGCTCCTTTTTCTTTTTCGGCGCACAGCCCATGTACAACCTAGAAGAACTCCCGCTTACGCTTACTGGCAATCCCTTACAAGACATGCTAGTGCTGCGAGCTTTTCGAGGCAATGAAATCTTTGGATGGAAAGTTGCCTGGTCAGATCGGATGGTTTTCATATACGGCAGCCTGTGGATCATGAGTTTGGTTTACTGGATATTGTCCCGCCGTCGTACATGGAAGCCTCTTCCCCTTTGGTCAATTGCCCTTCTTGTGCCATTGGCGGTGGACGGTGTGACGCATTTGTTGAGCGACGGAAACGGACTCCTAGCAGGATTTCGCTACAACAATGCATGGTTAGCTGCGCTGACGAACTATGCGTTTCCCGATAGTTTTTATAGAGGAGATACGCTGGGATCATTCAATTCACTGATGCGATTCATTACAGGTATGCTGTTCGCCGTTACTAGTGTTGGTTTGGCGTTTCCGTTCCTTGATCAGGAGATGAAGCGAAATGAAGCTGTACTAGCAGTGAAGTTGCATCGATATAAACAGAAAATCATTGTGGTACAGCACTAAAAGCAGGATTAGTGGGTCAGGCGGCACATGAGGGACGGGGAAGAATCTCCGCCCTCTTTGTATTTCAATATGAATTGAAAGACGGAATGATGCTAGCTGCTCCAAATTGAGTACAAAAAAGTAAGGGGATTTTCTTGGTTCATGCTGTAGGACGGGAAAAATGTCTACAATCCGGGTCATATTGGCAGATGATCACGCTGTTGTTCGGAAGGGCATTCACGACTTTCTTCAGGAAGATGGTGACATTGAGGTGATCGCCGAGGCGAGTGATGGCGGAAAAGTCAAAGAGCTAATCCTCGATTTACACCCCGATGTTGCCATCTTGGACGTTCGGATGCCACAGGCAACGGGCATTGAAGTCACGCGCTGGGTTCGGGAGCAAGCTCTACCTGTCCGCGTATTGATCATCACTGCCTACGACGACGATCCATTCATTTTGGCAGCCTTGAAAGCTGGCGCGGATGGTTACGTCTTGAAAACTGCCGAAGCCGAACAGATTACCGCTGCCGTGCGCGCTGTGCATCGCGGTGAGTCGGCAATAGGATCCGACATTGCACAAAAGCTGATTACCCATATGTGGTCCGAACAGACTCCGGTGGTGGAATCGCTTACTGACCGAGCATGCGAAGTTCTACAATTAGCAGCGAGCGGACTGACAAATCGTGGCATCGGCGTCAAGCTCTCCATCAGTGATCGTACTGTACAGGGACATCTCGCAAGTATTTACTCGAAGCTGAATGTCAATAGCCGCACCGAAGCGGTCACCAAAGCGCTGCATCTGGAACTAATCCATCTACCGGAGCAGCCGGAATGAAGCTTGCTTTACTTTCACGCGATTTACTGGGTATGCGAGCGCAGGTGCTGCTTTGGACGGTTCTGCCACTGACCATCCTGTTGATTATCTTCGCCTTTAGCGGTGTGAATAGTCATCAAAGTTCGATGCAAACGTTGGCCGTTCATGAGAATACTCGCCTTATCGAAGCGCTGTCCAGATTGATCGCCGTCGAGGTTGAGAATTACAGCTTACGTCAGGGGATTCCGCCTAACCAGGTCCAACCA
>CAZBPB010000566.1:0-2181 GCA_964493565.1 uncultured Pleurocapsa sp.
GATATGCAGCACATGATGACATTCTAATGCCTCAAGAATGTCGCGCATGTACGGCTCGCGGGCATCAAAGCGGGCATGCGGCGGGAAGTATTCCAGCACACGAACAAGCTGTTCCGCCGTCTCGCGAGTGAGCGGGGGCAGCGCCGCGCCAATTTTTGACAGCGCCTGCTCAACATCTTCGCTGAGATTATCACCGGCTTGCTTGCCAAATAGCAGCCCGCTTAAATACAGCGCCAATGCTTCTTTTGCGCTTAACATGACAGGCGGCAGGTGAAAGCCCTCGCTCAGGGTGTAACCTTCGCCATGAACCGTTGTGGTGTGAATACCCAGCGATTCCAGATCGCGCAGGTCGCGGTAGATGGTGCGTTCGCTTACGTCAAATTCCTGCGCAAGCTCGCTGGCGCGGGGCAAACGTCCCTCTTTCAAAGTTAGTAGGGTGGCGAAAAGCCGATCAACACGATTCATCATTTTGTCCGGTTAACTATCAGCGAACGGGAATGAGGTCATAAGGGTAAGCGATTTTGCTTACCCCCGATGGGATTGTTTGATGGGATGAGAGAACGAAGTTTTTAGAACGGAATCTGGTCGAAATTCTCGCCGCCGCCGGAATAGCCGCCGTCGTCGAAGTTACCACCGCTGCCGCCTTCACCACCTTCGCGGGTGCCAAGGAAGCGCACATCGCGGGCGGTCAGTTCCAGCGTAGCCTGCGGCTGACCGCTGTTATCCGTGTAGGCGCGCACATCTACTGTGCCGATGACCATCACCTGACGGCCTTTCGCCAGATACTGATTGCAGCGTTCGCCCAGCTCGCGCCATGCGGCCACGCGAAACCACGTCGTCTTTTCCTGACGCTGTTCGCCCTGACCGGTATATGAATTGACAGCTACAGTAAAGTTGCAAACTGGGACGCCGCTTTGCAAATATTTTAGTTCGGGGTCGCGTCCAACATTACCGACGATAATCACCTGTTGATAGCCCGCCATCGTATAGTCTCCTCTCACGTTCAAGCGTGTCATAGGGGGCAAATTTAGTGAGGAATTATCTCCTCATTAGAACATTCATTCTAACATGAAATGTCAGAAATGTCCAGCAAAATTATGCCAGATTTGAATCTTCTAACGCAAGTTTTGAGGGAAGAAACGATGGCAGCCAGCACCCAATTTTGAGGGGTTATGATCTCGCCCCTCAATCCCCGCTCAGTACACAGAGAGGGGATTGAAGCGAACTATAATTTGCGGCGCAGGCTTTAATCTGCACCTGCTGCTTCAGGCTGCGGTTCGGGCAGTACCTTAAGATCAATATCCGTTAGCAGCACAGTTTCAGGCGTAGCCAGACCATACTGATCGAAGAAGGCTTTTATGTCGTCTGCCAGTACTTCTTCTTCGTCCAGTAACAACTGCACCAATGCTTTGATCATGTCGGCGTGTTCGCGAAGGGTACGGCGAGTTTCAGCCAATACCTGCTGGTAGGCAGTTTCCATCGCTTGCACCATTTCCGGAGAAGCATCGCTCACAGTCCCAAACAGGCTGGCGCGAATACCGCCGGTTGCGCCCAGCGGCCCCAGCATACCGGCTTGCGCCATCATGTTCAGCCAGAAGCGAATCTGCGAAAAATCGCCGCCCATGCCCAGCGATTGATTGCCCGCGCCGGTGAACTCGATCTCGCCAGCCTTGCCGGCTACGTACACTTTGAGCAGGTTGTAATACTGATCGCGGGTGCGCATGCCCTGATAGGTTTCTTTTGCCGGATAATGCGACACATGCCCGAAGGTGTTTCCCTGCCGGATGATGGCGATACGGACGATGCGATGTTCGGGCAAAAAGAGCCGGACAGCGGCGGCGCGACAGGCAACATAATAGGCAAGGCGTTCACGGGCTTCCTTGCTCATATGCTTGACCGGCGAGCGCAGACCCATTTCGTGTTCAGGCTTGGCGCGTTGAAAATCTGTGTAGCTAATGTATCGCCGCCCGTCGAACAGCGCGTAACGTAGGGCTTCGTTGAGCAGATACTTGATGTCTGCCGGGGTATAGCCGGGCGTTTCGCTGGCAAGTACATTCGGCTCCATGGTGTCATCGTGCGCCATTTTGCCAAGGTAGTAGTCAAAAATCTCGCGGCGACCATAGGCATCCGGCGCATCAATGCGAATCTTCTTATCAAAGCGACCGGGACGCAGCAGCGCCG
>CAZBPB010000567.1:0-2164 GCA_964493565.1 uncultured Pleurocapsa sp.
TGGGCGGCGCGGTACGGGCCAGATCGGACGTAAGCATGAGCGCGAAAGCGTATTCATTCCACGAGAAAATTGCTGAAAACACAGTTGTCGCTGCGATGCCCGTTGCCGCCTGCGGTAGTACAATTTTGCGAAATGCTTGCAGACGCGTATAGCCATCCACCAGCGCTGCTTCCTCGTACTCGCGTGGGATTTCGTCAATAAAACCTTTTAGCAGCCACACCGCAAACGACAGATTGAAGGCGGTGTACAGCAAGATCATGCCGACATGCGTATCATGCAGGCCGAAGGCACGATACATCAGAAAGATTGGTATCGTCACCACCACTGCCGGCAGCATACGCTGGCTTAAGATGAAAAAGAGCAGGTCATCTTTGCCCGGAATTGGAAAGCGGCTGAAGGCATACGCCGAAAGCACCGCAAAGGTCACCGAAAAGAACGTTGACAGGCCAGTGATCACAATCGAGTTAAAAAGCTGCCGTAAGAACGCACTTTCACCGATGACCAACTGCCCGCGCGAAAGCGCGATTTGCTGCATCCAGTTCAAATCGGTACGTTCCCGTTCAGCGTCAATTTCTTCCGTCGTTGCCTGACGGCGCTGTGTAAGCAGGCTGGCGAATCCTTCCAAAGTAGGCGTGAAAAAGACTACCGGCGGGGCAGACACGGCTTCGGGGCGGCTCTTGAACGCAGTCATCGCCATCCAGATCACCGGGATGAGCATAATCAAAGCAATGATAATGGCAAGCGTTGCCCGAATTGCCCCGATCACTTTAGGACGGGTACCTACTTTGTCTACGCGTGTAGAGATTACAACGGGGGAACCGGGAGCGCCCGGCGCTTGTGTCATGGATGTCATGGCGCTATCCTTCCCTAACCCGGTTCAATGCGCGAATCAGCAGGTTGCTGATGGCGATAATGACCACCAGGATGATGTATGCCAGCGCGCTAGACATGCCGGTATCAAATTGACCTTGAAATGCCAACCGGTACAGGCGCACAGACACGGTTTCAGTGCCTAAACCCATTACAAGATCAAATTGTTTGAATGCTTCAATAGTTCTAAATAAGATGGCTATCAGCAGCAGCGGCATCACCTGGCAGCGTAATCCGCCGGAACTGAAACCATGCGCTGGCGCGGTCAATGCTGGCAGCCTCATATAAATAATCAGGAATGGCACTCAGCCCTGCCAGACAAAGCAGCATCACGAACGGACTCCACATCCAGGTATCCACAATCACAATCGCCCACATCGCTAGACTGCCATCTCCCAGCCACTCGGGAGCGGTATTAGGGTTGCTGAAGCCGATCAGGTAATTGAAGATGCCATATGACGGGTTGAAGATCAGTTTCCAGAAAGTCGCCACGACGATGGGCGAAAGCATCATCGGGACGAGAATAAGCGTAGTAATGATGCCACTTCCGCGAAATTTGTGTCGCAACAGCAGCGCCAATCCAAAACCTACAGCTGTTTCTAGCACCACCGATAAGATGGCGAACCGCCCGGTAGTGGCGAAATTGCTCCAGAAGTCCGGGCTGGTCAAGATACGGGTGTAGTTATCAACCCCTACCCATACCGGCGGAGTCCCGGAAATAACTGAATATTCAGTAAAACTCAGAAAAAGACTGTATATTAGCGGTATTAGATTCATGCAGATGAGCAGAATCATCGTCGGCAGAATGAACAGCAGCAAAATCTGCCGGTCGCTCAAGTGCCGGCGTCCCGCGGCCCGGTAGGGCGTCACTTGTGGAGCAGCAGCTCCGGTTGTAGCCTGGGACACTGTAATTCCCTCGTATGGTGTAACTTATTGCACAGGCTTGAAGAATGAAATCCCAGAGGACGCAGAACTGCGCCCCGGCAACTATCCACTGCGCGTGCTTTTGCGCAGGCTAAAAAATCGCGGCCTTGTTTTCCCCGTAGGGGCAAGGCTTACCCTGCCCCTACTTACACCATGTACAAGCGCAATCATTAAGATAGGCTGGCACATCTTACGATAATCTAGGCGCCGTAACCGGCTTCGGCTAGAACTTCGTCCATCTCTGCGGCCATGTTGTCCAGCGCTTCCTGTGCCGTGCCTTCACCACCAACAACGTAGGTGTGCAGGTAGCTCTGGGTAATCGGCAGCAGTTGACCAAATTCTGGAATATTGAAGAAGTCCTTAACGAAGG
>CAZBPB010000568.1:0-2160 GCA_964493565.1 uncultured Pleurocapsa sp.
TAAGCGCAGTTACAGATCGTTTTGTAGGAGGTAATACCTGTTGGGCGTTCTCATGGAGGTGAAGAACCTCGTCACCCGTTTCCATACCCAAGAAGGCATCGTCTACGCCGTCAATGATGTTTCCTATGTCCTGAATGAAGGGGAAACGTTGGGCATCGTCGGTGAATCCGGTTCTGGCAAAAGCGTTCACGCGCTTTCAATCATGCGTTTGATCGCCATGCCGCCCGGCAAAATTGAAGGCGGCGAAGTCTGGTTTGAAGGTAAAGACCTCCTCAAGTTAAAGCCAGACGAAATGCGGTTGATCCGCGGCGCTGAGATCGCCATGATCTTCCAGGATCCGATGACTTCGCTCAATCCGGTATTGACCATCGGTACGCAAATCACTGAAGCCCTGAAGTTGCACATGGGCATGAACGAGAAGGATGCCAATAACCGCGCTGCTGAACTGCTGACAATGGTGGGTATTCCAGATGCCCAACGCCGCCTCAAAAACTACCCGCACCAGTTCTCTGGTGGTATGCGTCAGCGCGTAATGATCGCGATGGCACTTTCCTGCAATCCCAAGCTGTTGATTGCCGACGAACCGACAACCGCATTAGACGTAACCATCCAGGCACAAATTATTGATCTGGTCAAACGCCTGCGAGATCAGTTTGGCATGGCCATTGTCTGGATTAGCCATGACCTCGGCGTGGTTGCCGGTATCGCCGATACCGTACAGGTCATGTATGGTGGTCGTATTGTTGAACGTGGGCCGGCAGAAGAAGTATTCAAAGATACCCGCCATCCCTATACTCTAGGCTTACTGCGTTCGCTGCCCCGCCACGACACAAGCACCCAGCGTGAGCGATTGGTGCAAATTGAAGGCTCACCTCCAGACATGCGTAAACCGCCAGTTGGCTGCCCCTTTGCCCCGCGCTGCACCCATAAGATCAGCCGTTGTGAGCAAGAAATGCCGTTATTGATTCCCGGCCCGGAATCTTCGGCTGAACATCTAAAAGCATGCTGGATCGACGTTCGCACCGGCCAACCATTTCCTGAAGCGGAGGCAGTAAATGTCTAGCCCGGCAGCAGTACAAACTGCAACTACCCCCGACGCGGAGCGCGAAATCGTTGTCAGCGTCCAGAATCTCAAAAAGCACTTCCCGATCAATTCCGGCGTGATCATTCAGCGTCAGGTTGGCGCGGTCAAAGCCGTTGATGACGTTAGTTTTAATGTTTATAAAGGCGAAACCCTCGGTCTCGTAGGCGAGTCCGGATGCGGCAAAAGCACCACAGGTCGAACTGTTCTTCAGCTTTACAAGCCAACCTCTGGTTCGGTGAAGTTTGAGGGACAGGAACTAACGACAATGGGGTCCAACGATTTACGCCAGATGCGTCGCAAGATGCAAATGATCTTCCAGGATCCGTTCGCCAGCCTGAATCCGCGTATGTCCGTCGGCAATATCGTGTCTGAGCCGCTGAAAATTCACAACATCATCCAGAACAAGTCCGAACTTCAGGAATACGTTGAATCCCTACTTCAGCGCGTAGGTTTGAACCCCTATTATGTGAACCGCTACCCGCACGAATTTTCCGGCGGTCAGCGCCAGCGTATCGGCATTGCCCGCGCACTGGCTCTAAAGCCAACGTTCATTGTCGCTGACGAGCCAATTTCCGCGCTGGATGTGTCCATTCAGGCGCAGGTCGTTAACTTGCTCGAAGATTTGCAGGAAGAATTTAATCTCACCTATCTGTTCATCGCTCACGACCTGAGCATGGTGCGCCACATCTGCGACCGTGTGGCTGTAATGTATCTGGGTAAAATCGTCGAACTTGGTATCACCGAAGAAGTGTATGATAACCCGCTCCACCCGTATACGCAGTCGCTGCTTTCTGCCGTGCCAGTACCCGATCCGCTAATCGAGAAGAAGCGTCAGCGCATCATTCTCAAGGGGGATGTGCCTAGCCCTGCCCGCCCACCGATTGGCTGTAACTTCAACACCCGCTGCCCGGTCGCGGTTCCCGGCATTTGCTATCAGGAACCCGATCCGCCGCTGGTGGAGTTTGAACCCGGTCATTGGGTGGCCTGCCACCGCGTAACGAATTTCTAAATCACAAAACAAAGGGCGGCTTACAAACCGCCCTTTTGATTCAACGAAGTTAGCTGGTACGCAAAAT
>CAZBPB010000569.1:0-2137 GCA_964493565.1 uncultured Pleurocapsa sp.
CATGTCGTTCACCGAAACCGAATCGCAGGTGCAGGCGTACTACAACAGCGGCACGCAGCTATACACAACACTGATCAACGCGCTGAGCGCCGCTGGCAAAGACTTGAACACGCTTACCCCGCGCGATCTCGCGCCTGTAGATCAGTTCCACAGCGGCGGTTGGCGGGCCACGCTGGCGTTAGCAAACATGGCGGGAATCGCTGCCAGTGACTACGTGTTAGACGTAGGCGGCGGCATTGGCGGGCCTGCGCGCTGTATTGCCTCTGAAATTGGCTGTTCTCTAGAAGTGCTTGACCTTTCGGCAGAATTTGTGCGCGCGGGCGAACAGCTAACCGAACTGTTAGGGCTAAACGACAAAGTTCATTTTCACAACGGCAGCGCGCTGGATATGCCCTATTCTGACGCCACATTTGATGTTGTGTATACCCAGCACAGTTCAATGAACATTCCGGACAAGCCGACACTATACAGCGAAATTGCCCGCGTGCTAAAGCCGGGTGGCACGCTGGCAATCCACGAATTTATGGCTGGAGCGCCGGGCGAAATGAGCTACCCTGTGCCGTGGGCCAGTTCCGCCGGGATCAGCAGCCTTGAACCACCGGAGACAGTTCGCGCCATTCTGCGCGATCTAGGCTTCAAAGAGGCCGTCTGGCAGGACGTGACCGCGCCAACTCTCGCCGCTATCGAAGAGCAATTCGCCAACATGCCCGCAGAGCCGCCCATACTTAGCCTGAATTTATTCATCCCGACGATTAACGTGGCGATTGCGACTCTTGAGCGTAATATGCGCGCAGGCTATGTGGTTGTCATTCAGGCAGTTCTCAAAAAAGCATAAAGGTGACAATCAGCGATGCCGCGTTTCCCTGATGATCAAATCACGGTTGTCCCGTCAGAACCACAGTATGCCGAAGAAATGGCGGCGCACATGGCGCTGGTGTATGGCCTGCCAGAAGGCGATTTTGAGGGAATTTTCACGCCCGAGAAATATCGCCAGCACATCACCATCTTCCCTGAAGGCCAGTTCACCGCCTTTCACGGCGACAAGATCGTCGGCATCACCAGCAGCATGCGCATCCAGTTCGATCCCGCGCACCCGATGATCGAGCCGTGGTGGGTGACGGTTGGCGAGGGCTGGCTGCCGCATGTGCCGGATGGCGAATGGATGTATGGCGTGGAAAGCAATGTAAGTCCCCGCTATCAGGGGCAGGGCGTGGGCGGCAAGTTGATCGAAGCCCGTTTTGATACCGCCAGATTGCTGAACCTGCGCGGCATGGTGGCTGGAAGCACGCTCAAAGACTACGGGCTGTACGCCCACGAAGCGACGCCCGATGCCTATGTACGAGGCGTAGTCGAGGGCGTATATTTCGATAGCAACCTGAGCAAGCAAATCATCAAAGGGTTTCATCCGATATTCGGCGCATCTATTCCCAACTACGTCGAAGAGGAAAGCTCGCTCGGTTGGGGCAATGTGATCGTGTGGCGCAATCCCGATTACAATCCCGACATCGGCGCGCTGGCAACTATGCCAGAGGATAAGCGGAATAGGATGTATATAAGGGCGATACGGAAATAGACCTCACCCTGCTGCACTTCGTTTAGCCTCTCCTCAGCCGTGCACGGAGAGGGGATTGAGGGGTGAGGTTATTGAATGGCTTTAGCCTCCGGCGGCATCCGCGCTACAATACGCCCGTATCCCCTGAATTTATTGGAACGCAACACATGCCCGATCAGTTTCAAAACGAAGAACAGGCCATCACCTACATTTTTCGCTCTATGCGAAAGCTGCGCGGAAAGCTGGGCGGGCCAGATGAACTGACCCGCGATGTCGCCCCGACGGTGCGCCTGCTTACCCATCGCGGGTTGCTATCGAACAACCGCGAGTATGCGGTAGTCACCGGCAGCAAGGGCAAAGGCAGCACCACCGCCATGACCGCCAACATCCTGCGCCATCTCGGCCACACCGTAGGCATGATCAGCAGCCCGCATCTGGTGACATGGCGAGAGCGCATCCGCGTGAACGGGCTTGCCATTTCCGAAGCCGATCTGTGCCGCATTTTGAGCGATCTCGCGCCGGATATTGATGACATCGAAAACACCCTGACCGAGCGCCAGTATTTCAGCCCGCAGGGCATCTTTC
>CAZBPB010000570.1:0-2135 GCA_964493565.1 uncultured Pleurocapsa sp.
CAAAATCAGTACATCCGTGATAATTGATGTTTCTCATTATGATAGCATCGTGATGCGCGAAACTAGAGTAGGGATTCTTGTGACTTGCAACACTCTATAGGCGCACACGCAGATGCGCCTATAGAGTGTTGGTATGCAGATTGTGGTTAGCTTAGGCCGTAACCAAAGGGGAACAGCGGCGGTTCGCTGTCAGCCTTGAGCGCGGAAAGCGGAATTTGTTTTTTACTGCGCGGCCACGAATAAGACAGCTTGCCTGTAAATGGATAATCTCCAAACAGGACATCTGCCACGCCAGCGCCTTCCGTACCCGGTAACCACGCTGCAACTATCGCGTCGCATAACCCGATATGATCGGCGATTAACAGAGGCCTTCCTGAGAGAATAATCAACACCAACTTGACGGCATGTTCCCGTACACGACGCAGCGTTGCAATATCCTCGTCTGAGAGTGTGAGATTATCGTTATCCCCTATCCCTTCCGCATAAGGCGGTTCTGATACGACTACGATGCCAATATCAGCCTTCATGTTATCGTCAAAGTTTCCGGCGGCATCGTAGCGCGCATAAACGCCAGTCTGCTGGATGCCTTCAAGCAGGGTTGTGCCTTTGGTGATCGGCCCATCACCGCCCAGCCATTGGATTGACCAACCGCCGCTTTGCAGGCCGATATTATCGGCGCCCCGCCCCGCCACGAGGATATTGGACGTGTCTTTGGCGATGGGCAGCGTTTTGTTTTCGTTTTTTAGGAGTGTAATTGATTTACGCACTGCTTCGCGGGCAACTGCGCGATGCTCGGCTGAGCCAACAGCTTGCAACAATGATGGATCAGGGAATGGATTTTCGAATACACCCAGCCACTGCTTGACCTTCAAAATGCGGCGCACGGCATCATCAATGCGCTCTATACTGACATCGCCTTTTTCAACCGCGCTTGTGAGCGTGCTGATGAAGAGCTTGTAATCAAAAGGCACCATGACCATATCGAGACCAGCGTTAATGGAGGTCACAACACAGGTATAGTAATCGCGGTCAATCTGGCTTATTGCCATCCAGTCTGAGACGATGAAACCCTTAAAGCCAAATTCGTGCTTGAGAATTTCTGTCAACAGGTGATAGTTGCCATGATTCTTGATGCCGTTCCATGAAGAGAACGACACCATAATATTCTGCGCGCCAGCGGCAATTGCGGCTTGATACGGGCGCAGGTGAACTTCGCGCAGTGTGGTTTCGTCAATCAGCGCATCACCCTGATCAATGCTCCAGCGATCATCAGCAGCCTGCCAGTTTCCAGACATCCAGTCGTAAGTTCTGGTGGTGCCCCATGTGGTACCACCATCAGCAGCGAAATGCTTGACCGATGCCAGTGCGCGGGGTTCTTCGTCTTGCAGCGACTTGAGATAGCTGATCCCTAGCTCAATCACCAGATCAGTATCTTCGCTGTAGCCTTCATAAGTGCGTCCCCAGCGGATGTCTTGCGGTACAGAAACTGCGGGCGCGAAGTTCCAATGGACATTAGTCGCTAGCATTTCTAAACCCGTTATACGGGCAATTTTCGCCACTAATTCAGGGTCGCGGGCTGCGCCAAGGCCAATATTATGCGGAAACAATACCGCGCCTTGAACATTATTGTGACCGTGAACGGCATCTGAACCGTAAATGAGCGGAATAGCAAGACGGGTTTTGAGCGCGGCTTCTTGAAAGCTACGAACCATTGCCGCCCAGTTTTCAGGGTTATTTTGCGCGGGATTTCCACCACCGCCGCTGAGTACCGAGCCGATGAAATAATGGGTGACGTCTTCTGCCGGAATGCTGTTCTTTTCTGGCTGCGTCATCTGACCAATTTTTTCAGCTAGCGTCATTTCGGCCAGTAACGTTTCAACCGATTCTGTGGTCTGGGATGATGCCTGTGGCGGTGCAATCAAGATTTTGCTCCTTCTCAGGCTTTCCGCATGTACCCAACTCGAGGTGAGGCAGGATGCCCCGCGCGGAAAGCTTCTGTTATTACGCGTCAGTGGGATTAACACGGTTAAAGGTTGTCGAAAATGCGAAATCTTCCTGCACGATACCGCTGCACGTATCGTTGACAATCGCCATATTGGCTGAGCAGGATTTATCGCGGCCAACCGACCACATTG
>CAZBPB010000571.1:0-1145 GCA_964493565.1 uncultured Pleurocapsa sp.
GCAAGATTTCATCGCCAATCCCGATGACGCCGCTAATATCTTCGCTGGACTGGAAGATACGGCAGCCGCCAACTACTAAGCTTCAAATGTTTGTAGGGGCAAGGCATGCCTTGCCCCTACCCATCACCAGCGCGGCTGGTTCACCCGACGATTATTCATCCCGAGATTTCGCTTTGTTTATAAATATCTGAGTTCTCTATTGATGTCTCAAAAACATTGGTTAGGCTACCTTTTTATACTGCCCGCAGTCGTGCTGATCATCTTCTTCCTGATCTACCCGACTATCCGTACTATCCAGCTTAGCTTCGATACCGGCATGGGCTTCACCACCACCGAATTTGTCGGGCTGGATAACTACATCAACCTATTCACCCGCGACCGGCTGTTTTTTAACATTAGTACCTGGCCGCCCAGCGGCGCGGTCTTCAATACCATTCTCTGGTTGATCCTGTTCACATTCGGCACCGTAGGCATTGGCCTGATAGTGGCGGTGCTGGCAAATTCAGTGCGCTATGAAGTGCTGATCAAAACCATCATCTTCATCCCGATGGCAATTTCTTTCACCGCTGCCGGCGTGATCTGGCGATTCGTTTACAGCCCTGATCCGAATACCGGCGTTCTGAATGCGCTGTTGGTCGGGCTGATTCCTTCCGCCGAACCCATCCCCTGGCTTGGTCGAACCGATATTGTCAATTACGCCTTGATCATCGCCGGCATCTGGCTGTGGACGGGCTTCTGTGTGGTGATTCTTTCTGCCGCGCTTAAAGGGCTTCCCGGTGAAGTGCTGGAAGCTGCAAGAGTAGACGGCGCGAACGCGTGGCAGTCATTCTGGGGCGTCACCTTCCCGATGTTGTGGCCGACTATCCTGGTGATCGCCACTACGATGATCATCAATGTGCTCAAAGCCTTCGACCTTGTATATATCATGACGCAGGGCGGGCCGCGTGGCGCTAGCCGCATCATCGGGTTTTCGATGTACTTTGAAACCTTCCAGAACGGCAAGCCCGGCTATGGCGCGGCGATTGCGGTCATTATGCTCATCGTGGTGACCCCCTTCGTGATCATCAACATACGTCGCTACCGGCGTGAGGAGCGTGACCGATGACGGCTGTATCTTCCACCGCAGCGGCGGCCACTTCAAGCAA
>CAZBPB010000571.1:1155-2111 GCA_964493565.1 uncultured Pleurocapsa sp.
TGCACTTTTCCAGCAAATGGATCGTGCATATTGTGCTGTTCTGCCTTGCTGTCGTCTGGCTGATTCCCTCGGTTGGCCTGCTGATCACCTCATTCCGCCCGCGTGAAGCGATTTCCTCGTCCGGCTGGTGGACGGCCTTCTCGCCTGCCCAGTTCACCACCGAAAATTATGTGGAAGTGCTAACCGCGCAGGGTATGGGAGACAGCTTCATCAACAGCTTTAAGATCACCATTCCCGCCACCATTCTGCCAATTACCATTGCCGCCATTGCCGCTTACGCGCTGGCGTGGATGCCGATCAAAGGCAGAGATTGGCTGCTGGTAATGGTGCTGGCGCTGCTGGTCATTCCAATACAAACAACGCTAGTTCCTGTGCTGCGCTTATTCAATCAGTTCGGGCTAACCGGCACTTATGCGGGCATCTGGATCGCGCATACTGCCTACGGGCTGCCCTTCTGCATTTACCTGCTGCGCAACTTCTTCATTTCGCTGCCCAAAGAATTGATGGAATCTGCAAAGATGGATGGCGCCCATGATTTCACCATCTTCTGGCGAATCGTGCTGCCGCTGTCTGTACCCGCGCTGGCTTCGCTGGCTATTTTCCAGTTTATGTGGGTGTGGAATGACCTGCTGATCGCGCTGGTGTTCATGAGCGATCCGCTCAACCAACCCATGACCGTGCGGATTCAGGCCATGTTGGGTACCTATGCCACAGAGTGGGACTTGATGAGCGCGGCCTCGTTCATTTCAATGGCTGTGCCGCTGGTGGTATTCTTCGCCCTACAGCGTTATTTCGTGACCGGCCTAACCGCCGGCTCGGTGAAACAATAGCAATTCATGCTTTATTAAAGGGGTTGAAAGGGCGCAGCGTGCTGCGCCCTTCGCTGTTAGTCCCCATAAGACCATCCCAACTCGTAATCTCTTAACATTCCACCTATACTGCCCCACATCAACTGA
>CAZBPB010000572.1:0-2111 GCA_964493565.1 uncultured Pleurocapsa sp.
CCAGCAAAATTTGTATCCCCCTCTGGCTGTACTGCTTCCTGAAGCACGTTGAAATGCAGGATCAGAGCATCTGCTTCAATCATATCTACGGCGCGCTGGCATTCATCCACCCCGTAACCGTAATTGAACTGCACAGCGCCTAGATTGCCGAATAATAGAATATCTGGTGCAACATCGCGGAGATGGTAGGTATAAGCAACATCAGGGTTTTTTATCCCTGCGCGTTGTGAACCAACGCCTAGCGCAATGTTGTTCTTTTGCGCGGCGATGGCAAGATTGCGGTTGATTCGCATCGCCAGTTCTGTGCCACCTGTCATCGAAGAGATCAGCAGCGGCGCGGACAGCGTTTTGCCGAACAATGTGACCGAGGCATCAACTTCACTGAAGTCAATTTCCGGCAGCGCATTGTGTAGAAAGCGGAAATTCTCTAGCCCGGTCGTCAGGCGCGGAAATGATACTGTTTCTTCCAGGTTGATCCGAATATGATCGGCTTTACGATCTTCAATACTCGGATTACCCGTGACTTTGGTCATGTAAGAGTGTTCCTTATAATGGCGAGCTTGAATCGTACCTGATGGACGCGAACAGTGTCAACGGCAACACGTCGGATGTCCACTCTAGCAGCATCGGCGTTTGTCGGTATAATTTCTGACCTGTGCTCGCAAACCTAGCTCGCGATCATGGAGGGGAAACAATGGCTTCAACCGAAGAACGTATTCGCACTATCGTTGTAGATCTGCTTGGCGTTGACACTGATCGTGTGACGCCGGAAGCACGCTTTCGTGAAGATCTCGAGGCGGATTCGCTTGACCTCGTTGAACTGATTATGGCGTTCGAAGAAGAGTTCGGCGGCGAAATTAGCGACGAGGATGCCCAGAAGATTACTACTGTAGGGCAGGCGGTCGAATACATCGACACGCACATGGCAAACGGCTAAGTCCGTTTTAGGCTGCTTGTTGCGCAATGGGGTGGCGGCTGAAACGCTGCCCTAATTGTTTATATCCATAAATCACTGCCAAAACGCCAAACCCGCCTGCGGCGAGTATTGCGCCTATACCGATTCCCGGGGATAGGTGCAGTTCCTCCATAAACGTAAGCCCGCGTGTAATCCCTGCAAATACAGCAACCATACCAAGTATCCCGGCGATCATTACGATTGCGGAGCGATAACCTTTTCCTAATCCGGCGATGCCAATCAAGCCGATCCCTAAAGTTAAAATTGCAATCAACGCCTGTTGCCGATAATTCGGATTATCTAACGCTCCCAGAAACTCAAAAGGCGGCAGCAAACCGAGCGTCATTGCCACGATGATAAGCGCGCGTACTTTCTTTGCGCTGCTAAAGCCAAAACCAATCACTGCTGCTGTGCAAACCCAGAACAGGCGTAGAAATAAGGTGGTAGACATCGGAACTGCTTCACCCATGACCGCGGGGTACAAACTCGTCCACTCTGCAAAGTCAAGAGGGTTCAACGTCAGTGCTGCACCATTGTTGACAACCCACGGTAGGACGGCAGAGAGAAGCAGCGTTATTAGCGCCGCAATTGAGATGAAGAACATGAGTTACGCCTTGATTTGCTTCGAGAGGGTATCTATGAGTTCGCGGATTTGATTGTCTTCTTGCTGCTGGGCTTCAAAATAATTGACCATAAAGTCGCTGTGGCGCTGGCGTAGAGCAAGTGGCGCTACTATACGCACATCTTCGATGGTAGCGATAACACGCCCATCAGCAGCGGCATGTGCGCGGGCAGCCTCAAACATGGCATATTCAGCCCGGTGAGAGTCTATCTCCAATGTTTGTACTAGCCCGATGCCGACCTTCACCGCGTCATCAGAAAGGATGGTACGGGCAAGTAAGTCGCGCGCTAGCATTACCTCGTCGCGAAACTCGGCGGTGGCCAATTCCCACTGGCGTACAAATGCAACCGGATTGTGCCGATAGCTTTGAACGCGCTGGTACACCTCTACACGTTCATCATAATTGAGTAAGCCACGCACATTCATCCGTAAGCCGAAACGATCTAGAATCTGGGGGCGAAGGCGCCCTTCTTCGGGATTCATGGAGCCAATCAGCACGAAGCGTGAACGGTAAGTTCCGGTCATTGCGCCACG
>CAZBPB010000573.1:0-2111 GCA_964493565.1 uncultured Pleurocapsa sp.
CGACGATTACACCAAGCGCAGAAAACGCGAGTATGAGTTCATTCTGCGCGTGACACCGAGCAAGCGTTCGCTCATGCCGCTGCCGGAGCCGCAAGTTGTCTATCTGCTGGTCGAAATCCTGCCCGACCCACGGTCGGTCAGCCAGGCGGAGAAACTTCAGCAGGAATCGCGCCTTAACTTAACGCTGGTGCTGGATCGCAGCAATTCGATGAATGGCGCGCGGTTAGAACGCGTCAAGGCAGCCGCACACCAAATTATTGATCAGCTCAATGAACAAGATGTATTTTCTGTCGTTAGTTTCAACGATTTTTCTGAAGTCGTTATTCCCGCAACAACGGTGCACGATAAAGCGGGACTCAAAGCCCGCATCAGTATGATGACCGCCAGCGGCGGGACGGAAATCTTCAAGGGCTTGCAAGCAGGCGTCGAGCAAAATCGGCAGTTTCTCGCGCCGCGTCTGGTCAATCACATCATTTTGCTGACGGATGGCAATACCTATGGCGATCAAGACCGCTGCATCGAACTGGTCAAGAAAGCAACCGCAGAGGGTATTATCACTAGCGCGATGGGCTTAGGCAGCGACTGGAACGACAAGTTTCTGGACGAAATTGCGACGCTTTCCGGCGGCGCGTGCGAATATATCAAATCCCCCAGTACGGTGGTGCAGTTCCTCAATAATCATGTGCGGAATCTGGTTAATGTATTCGTTGACCGGCTTCAGCTTTCGGTCGCACCGGATGCCGATGTGAAGCTCGAAACTGCTTTCAAGCTGGCGCCAAATTCACAGCCGCTTTCGGCGGATGCTGCTGAAATCCCTCTGGGCAATTTACAGTTGAATCGCATAACGTCGCTGCTGCTTCAGTTCGAAATTCCCGCGAACCTGCGTCCCGGCTTTCGGTCGATTGCCCGAATTATCGCGCGCGGCGACATTCTCGCTAACCAGGACCCTCATTTTCAGGCGCTCAGCGACTTCTCAATCGGTATCTCCCCGGACAGTGTAAGCGAGGAAACACCTACCGCCCTGCTCGACGCGCTCGGCAAGCTAACGCTCTACCGCTTACAGGAACGCGCGCAGGAAGCAGTTGAGCAAGGCGACATTAAAGAAGCGACGCGCCGCCTCGAAAATCTCGCAACGCGCTTCCTCGAACATGGGCAGGCAGAACTGGCACAGCAGGCGCTTGCAGAAGCTCAGCAGGTCGCCGCGACCAGTGCGCTCTCCGATGAAGGACGCAAGGCGCTGAAGTTCCAAACGCGTTTCCTCCTCTCCTCTGGTTCCAATCTGGCAGAGCAAGATACAAGGGCTTAAGGTTTTTATTGGTAATGGCTCTGTTATGATTGAGCAATGCTGAAATAATACCCTTTCGAGGAGAAACAAGCGGTTCATGAAAATATGCTCAAATTGCGCGCATGAAAACCGCGAAGGATTTTTATACTGTGAAGAGTGCGGGCAGGCTCTAAAAGCAGACGTGGCGGGTGGAACCAAAAATCTTGAATCCGCGACGGATGATATTGCCGCCCACGCTACATGGGGCACAGCCCGCTTCGAAAAAGACGCGGCTATTATTCTCCATATCCGTGATGCGACGGAGCCAATTACTTTCCACCCGGATGGGCAAACAATTTTGGGTCGCGCAGACAATACCAGCGCGCAAAAGCCTGACCTTGACCTAACGCCTTATGGCGCGCTTGAAAAAGGCGTTTCACGCATCCATTCGGCTATTTTTCGAAATGAAGATACACTTACCGTTGTCGATAAGGGAAGCGCGAACGGAACTTATCTGAACGGTCAGCGCCTCATCCCGAACCAGCCGCGTGTATTGCGCGATGGCGACGAAATTCGTTTAGGCAAACTCATCGCACATATCTATTTCAAGCCTACCCGCTGACGCCCGCCAAAAGGAGGCTGGATGATCACCCTGCTCGTTCATGTCCACAATTCTGAGCCTTTCAAACTCGACGTGGAAGAACTCCCCAAGCCAGGCGACCTCGTTGTCATTGGCAAGAACCCCCGCGAACGCACTGATCGGGAAGTGGATTGGATCGAAGACGGCGTAACCACGCTGATCTACCCGTGGTGGCGTATCACATTTATTGTAGTACTCCCATCCGCC
>CAZBPB010000574.1:0-2106 GCA_964493565.1 uncultured Pleurocapsa sp.
GGAGGTTACTTTCACAAATGGTGAACATATCCGTCTTGGAAATGACTGGGAAGTTGAAATTCTTGCGCTGCCGGGCCATGCAAAGGGTCACATCGGCATTTTAGATCCTGAAAACAGTGCGCTTTACGGCGGCGATGCTATTCATGGTTCTGTGTATCTTGGACTTGATGGGTCACCGAAATTATCGCCTACCTATCTACATGTTGATGATTATTTACATACGATTGATTTCATTGACCACCTGCCAATTGAAACTTATGTTGGCTGTCATTGGCCGGTGAAACGAGGGGTAGAAATTGGCGCTTTTTGTGCTGAGTCCCGTGATTTTGTCCATCGTACAGACGCACTGATGCGGGAAGCGCTGACGCGTGAGTGGCTAACGCTTCGCGAATTATGCTTGTTGTTAGGGCCGCAGCTTGGTGATTGGGAGCATACGCCAGCGATTGATCTGGAATTGGCCTTTGCGCTAAACGGGCATCTGGAAAACCTGATACGCGAAGGTAGGCTAGAAGCGCGCCCCAGAGACAGTATTCAAGAATACACGCTGGTGATGATATGACCTTGTTTGACATAACAGCCGTCGGTGAAACGATGCTGCGCCTGAGCGTGCCATCTGGAGAACGGCTGGAATCAGCTTCAAACCTTGATATGGTGGTTGGTGGGGCAGAAAGTAACGTACTGGCGGGCCTTTCCCGGCTGGGTAGGTCGTGCGGATATTGCACGGCATTACCTGACAATGCGTTGGGGGCGCGGGTTGCCAATGCTCTGCGTGAGGCGGGTATTGATTTACAAATGCTGCAATGGAAGCCGTCCGGTAGGGTGGGGCTATACTTTATAGAGTATGCAGAACCGCCGCGATCAATAGAGGTCACTTATGATCGTGCCTCTTCATGCGCTGCTTCTCTAACTCTCGATGCGCCGACACTGGATTCCCTTTGCGATACACGGCTGCTGCATATTTCTGGTATTACTCCCGGCGTGTCTGTGGAACTGCGAGAACTGGCGCGGCTAGTATTTCGTAAAGCGCGTGAAAAGGGTGCAGCGATCAGCTTTGATGTGAATTATCGCTCACGGCTGTGGTCGGCAGGTGAGGCATCGCCGGTGCTACGGGAATTGGCGCAGGGGGTGGATATTCTTTTCTGTAAGGAGACAGATGCCCAGCTTCTCTTTGGCTGTAATGGTGAGAGTCCTGAAATTATTACAGCGCTCGCCGAAAAAACCAACGCTTCAACAGTTGTGATGAGTGTTGGAGAGCGCGGCGTATACGCAGTTAAATCGGGACAGGTATTACATCACCCCCCGATGCCGGTAACTATCATTGATCGTATTGGCGCGGGCGATGCATTGGCCGCTGGCGTGCTGCACTGCTGGTTAGATGGCGATCTGCCGCGTGGATTACGGTATGGCACTGCGATGGCGGCACTGGTTATGGGGCAGTTTGGCGATATGGTGCGTACCAGCATCGGTGAAATTGAGACTGTGCTGGGTGCCAGCCAGCCGCACATTCAACGCTAAGCGAAGAACGGTATAATACACCCTGCTGATAGGGTTCACAGTCTATGGATTTATCGAATATGCTGCTGACGTTTGGCATGGTTGCCTACGTCGGTATCGTCATCTTTGCTGCCAACAACGAAGCAATCAACCCCGATGCATCGCGCCTTTCGCGTCCGATGTTATTCGGGATATTGGGTGCGATGCTGTTGTTCGCGCTGCTTATGCTGCAAGCTGCGCTATTTACCAATTTCGGCGCCTCCGAAGAATCTGGCGCGCAAGTGCTGCCTCCTATTGATTTGACTGCCGCCCTCATCAATCTCGGAATTACTGGCGTACTCGGCCTTTTCGGTGCCTGGTGCTTAACGTCTATGCGCCCACGCCGTGCGTTAAAGCGGGTATTGGGGAGCGGCACAGACTATGACCCTGAGTCACCGGTGCATACAGCGGCTATTGTTCTAACGTTGTCGCTTCTGGTCTATACGGTGGGCAACCTTATCATTGGCGGTGGGCTTAGCGGGCTGGCTGAGGAAATATCCGAGAGCGGCGGTGTTGGGATCGGCGAAACCCTGCTCAATCAGGTGTTATGGGTATTGGCGGCAATGCTTGGCG
>CAZBPB010000575.1:0-842 GCA_964493565.1 uncultured Pleurocapsa sp.
CACTTCGATCTTAGTCAGTTTCATCGCGGTATGGAGTGCGCTGGAATGGCCGATCCTCGTTACCTCTACGGACAACTGGCGTCCGATAGCGGTGGCGTTGCAGGCATTCAATGCAGAAGGTGGTGAACTGACCCATCTGAAAATGGCGGCGGCGGTACTGGCGATGCTGCCGATTCTGGTGTTGTATTTCTTCACACAGAAGCAGTTCACGGAAGGCATTGCGACTACTGGCTTGAAGGGTTAGGATAAACTAACTTCAACAGCCGCTGATTTTTTACACAATTGGGGCAAACACATCAGGTTTGCCCATATAATAATTTACATATGTCACGCTCTCATCTTTCAAGGACGCCGTAATGACAAAAACTAGATCCTTCAAGCGCTACTTGTTGCTTTTCGCGATCTTAGCTGTCTTCATTTTCCCACCGGGCACGGTAGAAGCCAGATTGAAATGCCGTTCTGATCCGGTGGTCATCCTTTCAAACGGCGTAATCATGGATTTTAGCGCGGGCATTTCAACGCTGCCGTGGCAAGTCAGAGAAGTGCATTACGAGCTGCATATTCCTGCGGGCGTTTCAATGGTTTTGGCAATTCATACACCGACATGGTTAACGTCTCAAGAGACGTTCGCCGTCTTTGCCGATCAACCAGCCAATCAATATCTGATTTCTGCCATCGTAAAAACGACGGTAGGTAATGCCAGCGTTTCCGTAGACGCGATCCTGCTGTCTGCACAGCACGTACAGTTAGGTGCCTATAGCGTTTCCGGAGTGGAAAATACGGTGCTATGGCTGCCAATTACGGTTGGCTAACTTTGGCAATCAGCTTATGTAGGTTGTCAG
>CAZBPB010000575.1:852-2100 GCA_964493565.1 uncultured Pleurocapsa sp.
ACCATGCGGTTGGAACTTTGTTTTACAATTGCTGTTGGTTCAAACCCGCTGCTGCATTTGTTGAGCATGTAGAAGTTGGAAACTGCATCCTAGCTATGTCTTCATCGTTAATTGGAAAAAAGTTAGGCAAATACGAGGTTGTTCAGCAAATCGGTCAGGGCGGAATGGCAACCGTCTATAAGGCATACCACCGCGAAATAGATCGCTACTGCGCGATTAAGGTGCTGCCACCCCATCCTGCTCGTGAACCTGTGTACGTTCGGCGCTTCCGCCAAGAGGCGCTCGCCATTGCCCGCTTACAGCATCCGCATATCCTAACGTTGTACGATTACGGTAGTGAAGATGACATCTTTTATCTGGTAACTCCCCTCGTGGAAGGGGGATCACTTGCCGATCTGATGCGCGACGAAGGTATCCCTGTTATTCAGGTAGAACGTATACTTGCGCAGCTTGCCTCCGCTTTAGAGTATGCTCACAGCAAAGGCGTTATTCACCGCGATATAAAACCCGCCAATATACTACTGGATCGGCAAGGCTCTACTTACCTCGCTGATTTCGGTATTGCCAAACTACAGGGAACAAGTTCAACAGTAACCAATACAGGCACAGTTATTGGCACGCCGGTTTACATGTCGCCAGAGCAAATTATTGGTGAATCCGTAGATGCTCGCGCCGACATCTATGCGCTTGGCATTGTTATTTTTGAACTTTTAGTAGGACGCCCGCCATATTATTCGGAAAATTCGGTGAATGTCCTTGTGCAGCATGTCAACCGCGCTATCCCTGACATCACGGCATTGCGACCAGATTTACCTGCCGAACTGAAAAGCGTGATAGAACGCGCTCTCGCCAAACAACCGGTAGCACGTTACCAAACGCCGCTGGCATTTAGCGAGGCATTCACTGTTGCGGTTCATGGCTTCATCCCCGCTGCTCCGGCTGCGCTCGAAGTTAGCGAGAAATCGCCTCCTCATCGAGTGATACCGCCGACGCTGCCCCTCACACCACAGCAAACGATGGTGCTGCCAGAGCCGCCCACGAAAGAACACGTATATACCTTCCTTTTCGCGGACGTTGAAAACAGCACTCAACTGTGGGAAAGACAACCCGAAGCAATGTCGGTGGCGCTTGCTCACTATGAAGCGGTGGTAGCAGAAAATGTTGAAATTTATCAGGGCAAGACGTTTATTACGGGGAGCGAAAGCAGATATGCCGCTTTTGACTCAGCGGAGGACGCGTTAGAAGCGG
>CAZBPB010000576.1:0-2092 GCA_964493565.1 uncultured Pleurocapsa sp.
AATGTAGATGCTGCCTTCCTCATCTACCGTTCCCGCGTCTCCAGAATGAATCCAGCGCGCGCCATCGCTATCTATCGTGAAGCTGTCAGCATTCGCATCCGGGCGCTGCCAGTAACCGGGGGTAACGTTCGGGCCAGAGATCACCACCTCGCCCACTTCACCGGGTTCAACATCACAGAAATCTTCGCGCACCACCCGTACCCGCGTATGCTGCAGCGGTTTGCCCACGCTGGTCGGCTTCTCCAGTGCGCGGCGTTTGTCAATCAGGAACACGGTCGGGCTGGTTTCGGTCATGCCAAAACCCAACTGGATCACGATGCCGCGTTTGGCATACTTTTCGAGTACTGCCACTGGCATCGGCGCGCCACCACAGCCCCAGGACTGCACCCGGCTGAAATCGGCAGCATCAAAGCCCGGATGCTGGCTCATGAACAGGTAAATTGAGGGCACGCCAAACATGTGGGTCACGCCCGGATATAGATCTGTTAGGGTCTGGATTGCCAACCCGGCATCAAACTGGCGGGCGATGACGCTGGTTCCGCCAAGATGCAGCAGTGGATTGGTGTACAGGTTTAGTCCGCCGATATGAAACGTGGGCAGCACGCAGTAAAACACGCTGTTATGGTTCAAGCCCGTAGGCGTAGTAATGTTGATCGCGTTCCACAGCATCATGCCGTAGGTGATCAACACCCCTTTGGGATGCCCCGTTGTGCCTGCGGTGTACATAATCATCATCGGGTCGTCGTGAGTGAAGCGTGTCTCCATATGTACGCGCAGGGAGCTTGATAGAACCGCTTCTTCATACGCGGGCGCGCTGTCAACAGGCACAGCCCCGAAATCTAACCGCAGACTATGCGGAATGTTGGCAAGCAGCTCAGGGACACGATCCGCAAATTCGGCATCATAAACCAGCCCGATGGGTGCGGCATCATTGAGGATGAATTTCAGCTCAGGGGCAGCCAGTCGCCAGTTGAGCGGCAGCATCATCGCCCCCAACTTCATGCATGCCCATTGAAATTCGAAATATTCGGCTGAATTTTTCGCCAGAATCGCGATACGATCACCCTTACCCGCGCCCCATACGCTTTGCAGGTAGCCCGCCAGTCGCGCGGCGCGATCATTCAATTCGCCATAGGTAAACTGACGACCTGTATGCTGGTCAATCAGCGCCAGCTTTTCGGGCGTCCTATCAGCGTGAAAGGCGATCCAATCTGAAGCGAAAATACTCACAAACAAGCCTTCTTAAACATCGTTATCTTTAGACGGACGAAACATATCTCGTCCTTAAAAAGTTGTGCGTTGCGAATTTCTATCCCCACCGCAGTGCCGCAGCGCTCCACGTATAGCCTGTTCCGGCACCAGCTAAAACGATCAGGTCGCCCGGCTTGATCTTGCCTTCCGCCAGCCCCAATTGCAGCGCCAGTACCTGATCCACACTCTGAATGTGCCCGTAATGATCGAGATACACCGACTGCTCCGGCGTTAGCCCGACAGACTCAAGAATTTGTAAGTAGAACGAACGCTTCATGTGGGTAATACCGAGGAAAGCTACATCGTCCAGCGACGCGCCCGACTGTTCAACCGCTTCAGTGATCACCCGCACGAAATTAGGCAGTGATACTTCACCTAACCGTTCTGCCATGTAATCTGGATCGGTTACGTCAAGCCGCCCCAGTACCTCACCAATAACTGCTGGTTCACCTGCGGTGACTGCCGCTTCGGTCAGAATTACGGTTTCAGACAGGCTGCCATCGGTATAGGCAGACGCGCCAAGAATCAAATTTTTGGTAGCATCGCGTTCAAGCAGCATTGCGCCGCCGCCCGCGCCAAAGTTGAACATGAAGCGCGAACGTTCATTTTGAAGGTTTATAAGGTCGTTTTCGCGGCTGCCTGCCGCAAGCATCACATACTTCAAGCGGCTGTCCGCAAGCATTAGCGCGTGGGCAGTGTGCATAGCAATTGGTGCGCCGGCGCATAACGCATACATCTCAAAGGCGTAAGCATTGTTAGCGCCGATGTTGGCCATGATTTTGGAAGCAGCGTTCCACACCAGATGATCTTTATGTTCGCTGCCATGAGAGATCACGAGGTT
>CAZBPB010000577.1:0-352 GCA_964493565.1 uncultured Pleurocapsa sp.
TCGATGCCGGTGAGTTAAAAACGTTTTTTGAAACACTTTCTTCTTTAGCAGATATTTCTGGAAATCCAGATATCCCAAAAATTGTTGAAGCAGCGAATAAACTTCAAAAGCCCGTTCCTGAACGTAGCTTGAAATATTTCGAAAAAATGTTGGGGAATCCTGATTGGGAATATGCAGAAATGCCTAGACCAGCATTGATTGGCGAAGTTGCAAACCTATTGAACGATAACAATTATGGAATTACGTCCGACTGTGAAGTTTGGATCTGCGCTGATGACGTTACTTTACAAATTATCAAAGAATACAGTGGTGGTGAGCGGTTTCCAGACAGTTGGATTCGGCGAGTACCGCT
>CAZBPB010000577.1:362-2079 GCA_964493565.1 uncultured Pleurocapsa sp.
CAAGAAGACGAGTTTTTTGCGGTCTCATATGCAATTTGCCTGACAATTGCTGGCGTTCGTATTAAACGACTTCTATTTGTTAGCCTTGACAATGGTCACTATTTTGTACCGTATCCAAAAATTAAGTCTCGTACAGGAGATGTTAGCTATCTCGATGAGTCCATACCACCAGAATTTTATTGGGAAACCAATTCTTTAGAATATAAAGTAGCTAAGGTTATCGGGGAGTACTATACCTTCTCGTCTATTGAAGCATTTGCTAATCATGTCGGCGTAGAGATTGAATAAATTTCAAATCACCTGCATTTCGCCAGCTTCATCCACATACCACCATCTAAGTATCATTTTCAGGTCAATGTAGGCGTCCCTATCAAACACCTACCAGCCATCTTGATCTATATACTCAGTATCCTCTAGCGCCTTTTCCATTCGTTCCAAATCATCTAAGGGGACTGAACCAGCGAGATCTAGTAGTGATTTTCCAGAGACGCCGACAACCACTGCTTCGTCAACCATCAAACGTATCTTCTCCCGCAGCCCATCAATCACCCGCATCTCGCCAGCCTCATCCACATACCACCAGCGCAGCCAGCCGTTGACCGCCACTTCGCCGGAAAGATGCCGCCCTAGCGAATGAATTGAGCCGCCTGTACCGTCTTCCAGCCGCAAGCTGCCACCGGCCAACACGGTTGCCGCTCGTTCCAGGTCACGGTCAAAATAGAGCGTTGCACCCGGCAGCAGCAGCCCGTTTTCCAGCAGTGAGGGAAACGGTGTGCGCCGCGCCAGGCGTTTATTCGGGGCAACGCCTAACACCGCCGGATCATCGGTTTGCGCCGCTTCTACCGCATCAATGCGCGCTTGCGCGGCCTGTGCATAGGCTGGCTCACGCTCAATGCCGATATAGTGCCGCCCCAGCCGTTTCGCCACCGCGCCGGTTGTTCCCGTGCCAAAAAACGGATCAAGGATCAGGTCGCCGGGGTTGCTGCTGGCAACGATCACGCGGTAAAGCAGCGCCTCTGGCTTTTGCGTGGGATGCAGCTTTTCACCGTTCACGCTCAGGCGTTCCGCGCCGGTACACAGCGGAATTTCCCAATCGCTGCGCATCTGCTTGCCGTCGTTCAGCGCCTTCATGGCGTGGTAGTTGAAGGTGTAGCGCTTCTGCGCTTGTGACTTTTTCGCCCAGATCAGGGTTTCGTGGGCATTTGTGAAGCGCACCCCCTTGAAGTTCGGCATCGGATTCACTTTTTCCCACACCACATCATTGAGTATCCAGTAGCCCAAATCCTGCAAGATCGCGCCGACGCGAAAAATGTTGTGATACGAGCCGATCACCCACAGCGCGCCGCTGTCCTTCAGCACGCGGCGGCATTCCCCTAGCCATGCGCGGGTGAAGGCGTCGTAAGCCGCGAAATCAGAAAACTGATCCCAGTGATCGTCCACCGCGTCCACTTTGGAATTGTTCGGGCGCAGCAGCGTATTTTGAAGCTGGAGGTTATAAGGCGGATCGGCAAACACCAGATCGACGGATTTATCGGGCAGCGCGCGCAGCATCTCAAGGCAGTCGCCCTGATAGATGTGATCGATCTGTAATTGGGAGTGAGTCCCGTTTGGGTGCGCCTGTTTCGCCATGACATCCCCGATAGGTAGTGGTGTGAATACTATAACAGATGTTCGAATCACAGGGCGAACAGTTGGCAAATGGGGAGTGGTGACTTTC
>CAZBPB010000578.1:0-2078 GCA_964493565.1 uncultured Pleurocapsa sp.
CGATGATGGCGCCACGTTGGAACAGGTGATGCCTCTGGAAGAAACACGCTGGTTCCAAACGCTTTGCCAGACACTGGCGGCGAATCCCGACGTTTCGACATGGGAACCGGGCGAAATTGTTGAACGCTATCTGATGGAATCAGCGGTCTACGATGCGGTGCTGACCGGTTTCAGCGTGATCAGGCCGCGTGTACGCGTCAATCTAGGCGATAGACAGGAGCGCGTGAATTATGCCAACCGGCTGGTAAGCTGGCTTGCCGGTCAATCCGAGCCTGATCTGGCATATATCTATCTGCCGCTGGTGCTAGGCGGCGTGACCGTGAACGCGGTGGTGATGGGCCGTGATGATGACCCCTGGCGGCTGCTGGATGAACTGCGTGAAGCCTATCGCGGGCGTGTGCGCCTGGCTTCCGGCGCATCGGTTGAAATCTTCGAGATGCTGGACAAATTGATGGTGCGCGCTGAAGACGACCTGCGGCGAGCGCGGATACAACGGGAGTGAAAAAACCCTCACCCCTACCCCTCTCTCTCATGGAAAGGGGACTGAGGAGTGAGGTTATGGAAGGCGATTTGTGCATTTCGTGGATTCTGAAATGAACTCACGACTTGCCCATCTCACTTTGTTCCCCAAAACGCACTTCATAACCCGCCGCATCGGGTTCGATGAAGCGCGCTAGCTGCTCGCCTTCTTGCTCTAGCGCGGCGCGATTCTGCTTGGTCAGGGGTTTGAAGGGTGTCACAAAGAGCGTTGCCGTCTTTTTGGCCTTCTCCACTTTCCACGCGCCATGCACAAAGCCATCAATCAAAATGGTGGCAGCCACCCGAAGCCCCGGCAGATACACCCCTTTGCGATGCTCATCCGCAACAATGCGGGTGCGGTCTTTGTGCGAAAGCAGAATATTGTCAAACTCCGGCAAAAACCGTTCGGGAACGTTCCCATCTGGAATAGCCATATCCGGCAGGTCAAAATATTCGCGCTTGCGTTCGTCGCGGTAAACCACTAATTCCGGCCGTAGCTTTTCAAAGGCTTCCTTCAATTTTTGCAGCCCCGACCACGTTTGCATATCGTTGACCGTCGCCGGGCCAAATGCCGCCAGATAGTGCAAGATCAAATCGCGCAGGTGTTCTGTTTCGGGGATCGGCTGCTTCAGCCATGTTTCCGCCAGCGTAAATTTGGGGTTGCCGGGATAGCTCCATCGGGTATCAGTGTGCACCTGCACCAGCGGCAAATGAGTGCGTACGGTGTAACGCATCGCGCCAATATCAACGTCTGGATGCCGTTCAGCCAGCATGTCGCTGATCTCGGCAAACGAGCGCGGCTGTTCTGCGAGATAGGCTCGCGCTTCTTTGAGCAGCGCAGGAATATCCAGACTGACGCCGCGCTGTTCAGCAATCGCACCAGAAGCGCCTTCCAGCACTGGCTGAAGCGTCCCGCGAAAACGCACATAGTCTTCAGAGGTAAATAAATGCAGAGTTGCGCGCATAAGCGTGGCCTTGATGACCGTGTGCGCTTCAATAGCGCCGGCAAGATTTTCCCGCTGAAAATTTTCGAGGCGCGTCCAAAGTCCGACATACGGGGCGCTGGCAAGCTGCGCCTGCATCCCAACTAGCCGTTCAACCGCCGATTGAACCGGAATCGCCTCGCGTCTCAGCAGCATCTGGCGGGCAAGAGTGGCGCGATTGAGGTCGCGTAGAGTGAGAATGCGCTCAGGCATATTACGTCACAGTCACCTTATTTACGGGCATACATATGCTATAATAGAACGAAATTTCGATTGTAACCCAACAATATCCTAACCAGTATGTCCTTCCAACCCTCGGATCATATCCGCACGATACTGAAAAATCTGCCGATGAAGCCCGGCGTCTATCTGATGAAAGACGAACACGGGACGATCATCTATGTGGGCAAGGCGATCAAATTACGTAATCGCGTCCGCAGCTACTTCAATGCCAGCGCCGAAAACAACCTGAAAACGCTTCATCTGCGCGAACATATTCGCGATATAGACTTCATTGTTGAGGAGAATGAAGTTAAGGCGCTGATCCTTGAAGAAACGCTGATCAAGCGCTACAAG
>CAZBPB010000579.1:0-2076 GCA_964493565.1 uncultured Pleurocapsa sp.
AATCCTGCGTCAAAACTTCCAGTAATTCGGTGCGCATGAAGCGTGAAATGAACGCGATGGTGTTCAGCGAAAGCACGAACACGGGCAAGATCATGTGCAGAATCAGGTCGGAAAGCGGTTGCGCACCTCGGCTGGTAATGTCCCGCATCCCACCCGGCGGCAGAATGTCCAGCTTGGTGCTGAACACGATGATCAGGATCAGCCCTAGCCAGAACGCTGGCACAGCATTCCCGACGACGGTGATGATCCGGATGATTTCATCCACCCATGTCTTGTGGTAAACCGCCGCCAGCACGCCAAGCGTGATTCCTGCGGCATAGCCGATCACCAGTGCGGTCACCGTCAGCAGCAGCGTCGCCGCGATGCGTTCGCCGATCAGCTTCAAAACCGGCTGTTTGTAGGCAATCGAATTGCCGAGGTCGCCCCGCAGCAGCCCCATGCGTGTCCCAAATACCGGGTCGCCGTCTTCAGTCGTATTTACCTGTGCCCAGTCATTGCCGACCAGCCAGTACAGGTACTGGGTGAGGGGAGGTTGATCCAGCCCGAGCGTGCGCCGCATCGACTCGATAGAAGCGGTATCTCGGCGGGGCGCGAACGTGATAAGCTGGATCGGGTCGCCCGGTGCGCTCATCATGATCAGGAACGCGATCACCGTGATCCCGAAGAACGTCGGTATTCCTTGCAGCAGCCGCCTGACGACAATCGTGCTCATGCTTCGTTCGCTGCTTCCCGCTTGTTCAATTGGCTAGTCGCATAATCATAACGTGATTTGCTAAAAAGTGAAATAATTCTCTCAACTTTTTTCAAATGCCGCACAATTTGTAGAAATTCTACGCGCTGCCACATCACACGGCGTCAGCAATCTCCCACAAGCATTCCTCCTTTTTCTTGGTAATCTTGTGCCTTAGCCGCTTAAGAAACTCCCGCATGGCATCGTAGGAGCGAATCTATGGGTTCGCCTACAATCATTCGCCTCATTTCTCAGGTGTAGTAACTGGCGCTAGCAAACCAATGGTGCTAATTTTCAGTTCACGGTATATCCCAGAGAATCTGTAGGGGCGCGCCCATCCTCGATGGGACTCGTGCTGCGCCCGCCCTTGAATCTTCCCTCAAATTTACAACCGGTACCAAAGGTTCTCCCGCATCTCTGTGTACTCTGCGATCTCTGTGGTTAAAAATCTTTTCGCACCTTGACAAATAGAATTTATGTTCTATAATCCACTTTAGCAATAATTCTACTTCCACCCCAACGCGCCGCCTCCACCAAACATTACGAACCACTTCAAATCAATTTCAAAAACTGCATAAAATTCCAGAATCACACGCGGAAAACGACTCGAAAAAGTCACGCTCAAATTTTTCGTAATATTTGCATTCTTCCCTCATATACCCCAATCGCCATATCTTCCCTCACGCTTTTCGCCTAATCGCCATACCCGTTCCCGTACTGGCGGGTGCTGCCTTACGCGGTAGTCGCCATATTCACCCCGAACCCATCGGACGGGAAACCGCCATAATCGCCGCCAGCCCTATGTATCCGGATCATCTTGTGCTATAATGCCTACCGAGCATGGAAAGTGCGTGCGAAATTTTCCCCGTTTTACGCTCATTTCTTATCGAAGAACGTCCCTGTACCCGGCAATTGACCCGTATTTAGCCGATGCTGAGGCGCGTTCACTATTCAAGCTGAGGCATCATGCAATTTTCTGATCTGAATTTGATAGACCCTTTGCTGCGTGCTGTGCGCGCCGAAGGATACACCGAACCGACCCCCATCCAGCAGCAGGCAGTTCCACACATCCTTGCGAATCGCGATCTCGTCGGTTGCGCCCAGACCGGCACAGGGAAAACCGCTGCCTTCGCGCTGCCCATTTTGCAGCGCCTTCTCTCGCTCAACGCCAGCCGTAAAAATGGCGTTGCCCGCGTGCTCGTTCTCTCGCCCACCCGTGAGCTTGCCACCCAGATCGGCGACAGCTTCAACACCTACGGTCGCCATACTGGGCTGAAATCGCAGGTCATTTTCGGTGGCGTCGGGCAGCAGCCGCAGGTCGATACCTGGCGGCGCGGGACGGATAT
>CAZBPB010000580.1:0-2072 GCA_964493565.1 uncultured Pleurocapsa sp.
CACAGCCGGCTGTTCAGAAGCTACTGTTGCAACCACAACTGGCTGTTCAACCGGCGCGGCTCCACCTTCCGGCGGCGGCAGCGTGAACGGCGTATCTACCCACACTTCGGGCAGCGCCGCAATCTGCTCCGGCGTCACGTTCAGCACGTCAATCGCCACAAAGCCAATTTCGCCAGCCGGAGTAATCCCCCGCAGCCAGTAATCTCCCGGCGCGCGTCCATCCAGCCGAAACGGCGATCCCGCGATCACCACAGTGATCGTGCGCCATTCTGTACCGGGGCCGCTGCGCAGGTTAGCGTTGGCTGTAGTGATCGTATCCAACCCGCCCTGTGCCGCGATATTCGCCACTAATCCAAACAATATACAGCAGAGAGCCAGTATCGAAAAAAGTTTAAAGCGTCGCATCGGCGCTTCCTCAAGATAATCGGTTATCTAGCGGCATTGTAGCAGATGCAATCGTCCCCCTTCAACGATCTCCGCCCAACGGTTGACCTACCTTCGCGCCCTCTACGCACGCCCGCTCACCCTACCATCTCCCGTAAATTTCAGTACACTTCTGCTCCATGAGTGCAAAAATTCTCTATCACAAACAGGCCGAATTTCCTATCGGCATCCTCACCTTCAACCGTCCGGAACGTCGTAACGCGCTGGATAGTGAAGCCATGTCTCTCTTTGCTGACCAGATACATGCGCTGAGGGATGAGCCGCTGTCCACCTTAATCATCACTGGCGCAGGCGATACAGCCTTTTGCAGTGGTGGCGATCTGGCTGATCTCGCCTCGCGCCGCGCTGCTGAAGATGCCGAAGCCATGATCACCCTCATGGGCGACGCGCTGATCGCGCTCGAAAACCTGCCTTACCCGGTGATCGCGGCGATCAACGGCTATGCCCTGGGCGGCGGCAGCGAAATTTCGCTCGCCTGTGATCTCCGCATTTTAGGCGCAAATGCCCGTCTTGGCTTTGTGCAAGCAAAACGCGGCCTAACCCCCGGATGGGGTGCCGGTCAGCGCCTGCTGCGCTTAGTAGGTTACGCCCGCGCGCTCGATCTTCTGCTGAACGCAACAGTGTTGAGCGCTGAAGATGCGCTGGCTTTAGGGTTAGCCAATCGCGTTGCACCTGCCGGCGAAGCATTGCACGTCGCTTTAGAATGGGCAGCGCAAGTTGCGGCGCTCGATCCAGCCGTGATCCGTTCGCTTAAAGCGCTGTTACGTGCTGGATTAGTTCAACCCTATGAACAGGCGCTGCAAACCGAACGCAATCTGTTCCCGCAATTATGGACTGGCGAAACCCATCAGCGCTCACTCGATGAATTTCTAAATCGCTGATCTCATCATCAACGAACATATTTCAAGTACAATAAATCTCGCCACATTCAGGCGTTTACAGGAATCACAATCAATGTCTAAGAAATCCTCTCGCGGCAACAAGTATTATCTGGTCAGCCTCGGCTGTTCCAAAAATACCGTTGACTCCGAAAGCATGGCGCAGGTGCTGAATCAGCATGGGATGCGCGGCGTAACTGAGGCAAACGACGCCGAAGTGCTGATCGTCAATACCTGCGGATTCATCAACACCGCCAAGCAAGAATCTATTGATCTGCTGCGTGAATTGGTCGAAACCCGCCGCAGTGGGCAGATGGTGATCGCCGCCGGATGCCTCTCGCAGCGTTACGGTAACGCGCTGGTGCAGGAAGTGCCAGGGCTGGACGGCGTGATCGGCACCCGCCGCTGGATGGATATCTTCGATCTGGTCGGGCGTTTACGTACGCGCAAACACCCCGAACCGCTGTACCATCTGCCCACCGACGCCGAAACCGTCGGCCGCGACGAAGGCAGCGTACTTCGTGCCAGCGTGCAAGGGGCCAGCGCCTATCTCAAAATTGCAGATGGCTGCCGCCGCCCCTGCGCGTTCTGCGCCATCCCTAAAATTAAAGGCACGATGGTCAGCCGTCCGCTGCACAGCATTATTGGCGAAGCCCGACAGCTAGAAGCGATGGGCGTCAAAGAGATGATCCTGATCGCACAAGATACCTCCGACTACGGCCACGATTTAGGCATGAAAGAGGGCATGGC
>CAZBPB010000581.1:0-2070 GCA_964493565.1 uncultured Pleurocapsa sp.
GAGATTCTTCCTCCTTAGAGGAAGAAAAATGGGAGGGAACCTTTTCGTCGCTAATGTGGGTCGCGTGTATCTCGCGGCCTCTACGTGGGTGGCTCCTGGGGCAACGGCACGAACAGCGGGCGCTGGGCTTCTAATTGGAACAATACACCGACGACGACGGGCAACAACATCGGGCTGCGCTGCGCGGTCCCCCTCAGTCTCGATCCATCAGCCAGAGTCCCTGAATTGAGAACTCAGGGAGCGCGCTAGATAGAAACAAAGGCTTCCTTTCTCATGTCGGCCGGATGCCGCGCCGACGAAGTTTCTTTTCGCGGGCCAGCCACTTGATTCGGGTGCCTGGTCCGTTTTTATATTTAAAGCGTGGGAATTGAAGGTCTCGCACTTGCTTTTTGGACGCGTGTAAAATGCGGCCTCTTCGTGGGTGGCACTTGGTGGGATGGCTCGAACGCCGGGCGCTGGGCTTCCTATTGGTATGCCACACCGGAGACGGCTTGGCAGAACAACGGGCTGCGCTGCGCGGTCCCCCTCAGTCTCAATCAACGGCCAGAGTCTTCGAGCTGAACCCTCGGAGAGCGCGCCGGATAGAAACAAGACTTTCATTTTCCAGGTCGGAGCCCTTCTTGGCGCTGACAAAGCAGACGTCACGAACCAGCCGCTTGATTCGGGTGCCTGGTTCGTTTTTATATTGAGGCATCGGAATAGGAAGTCTCCGAATTGTTGACGGTTGCGCTATTAAGGGGTCTCGCGGCCTCTTCGTGGGTGGCAGTTGGAACGAAGGCTCGAACACCGGGCGCTGGGCTTCCAACTGGAGATATTTACCCACGAATACGTTCAACAATGTCGGGCCGCGCTGCGCGGTCCCCCTCAGTCTCGGTCCAAGGCCCGAGTCTCTGAACCTGAAACTTCAGAGAGAGCGCCGGACAGAAACAAAGACTTCTTCGCCCGTATCAGCGCCGCTGCGCCGATAAAGTTTTTTTGACGAACCAGCCGCTTGATTCGGGTGCCTGGTTCGTTTTTATACTGACGAGCTTTCGGAAATAAGGGGTCTTACTTTTGTTGGTCGGTTGTGGTCCTGGTTGGATCGCGGCCTCATCGTGGGTGGCACTTGGAATAACAGCTCGAACAACGGGCGCTGGGCTTCTAATTGGAACAATGCGCCGACGAACACGAACAACAACATCGGGCTGCGCTGCGCGGTCCCCCTCAGTCTCGATCAACGCGGCCAGAGTCTCTGACCTGAAACCTCAGAGAGAGCGCCGGATAGAAACCAGGCTCCTTTTTTCCGTGTCAGTTCTTGTCTTGTGAGGGCTGATGAATGTAGTTTTCAGGTCGGCTGCCCGGCACCGGGCACCCGATCTGTTTTTTATCCACCGATAGAATTCAGAGAAGGAAAATAGAGTCTTCATTCATTGCTTGCGCTCGCTTTCGCTGTCGTCTCGCGGCCTCTTCGTGGGTGGCTCGCGTGGCGACGGCTCTAACGGCGGGCGCTGGGCTTCGTAAGCTGGGAGGTCTGCAACGTGAGTCCTGCAACGGTCTGCGCTGCGCGGTCCCCCTCAGTCTCGATCAACAAGGCCAGAGTCCCAGAGCTTCAAAATTCTGAGAGTGCGCCTGACAGAAACAAGACTTCTTTTTCCTTATCGGCGTTACCGCGCCGATAAAGCGTTCCTATGGGGGTGGCCACTCGAACACGGGTGCCCACCTTCATTCTTCCACGAAGCCCAGCGCCTTACCAAATCATTCATTTCGTTTTTTAGGCAGTTCTTCGTACCATTCTTTGAATTGAGTAAACTGTTCTTCGGCTACATAAATTTCGGAAAGCCATCTGGTGAAGTCTTCCGTCGGAAATCCGGCGCCGAACAAAAAACCCTGCGTGATTTCCTCGATGACTTTCGTTGTATCATCCTCGAATTTTTCGATGAATGCCGGCGTGAAAGGAAACTCAAACCAATACGACGGATGCCGACGAGCCAGCACGGACAAGTCTCTGTGGGAGTTTAGAAGGCGGCAAGTTTGCTCTCTTGATAATCCACGGTGTTCGCGCACGATCTTTATGAATTCACCGCGATACTT
>CAZBPB010000582.1:0-2065 GCA_964493565.1 uncultured Pleurocapsa sp.
GCTGACCGAGATTGACCAATCAATGGATCTTTCGCGCAAAACCGAAGTTCGCGCACATATCCAGGAACTGTTCAACGCAATTCTTGCTGAAGAAAGTATGGTGTTGGCGCGGGCCGAGCGCGAACGTCTATTTGAGCAAATCGTCGCTGAAATTCTCGGGTTTGGCCCGCTGGAGCCTCTGTTGGCGGATGACAGCATCACCGAAATTATGGTGAATGGCCCGAAGAACATCTTTATTGAACGCAAAGGTGTTATCTCTCGTGCCAATATCAGTTTTGAAGATGATGAGCATGTTCTGCGTATTTTAGATCGTATCGTCGCTCCATTGGGACGGCGTATTGATGAAAGTCAGCCGATGGTTGACGCGCGTTTGCCAGACGGTTCGCGCGTCAACGCAATCATCCGCCCTGTTTCGCTGGTCGGCCCTACAGTGACCATCCGTAAATTTTTCAAAAAACCGCTCACAGTAGAAGACTTGATCCGCTTTGGTTCTGTAACCAAAGAAATTGTTGAATTTATGCGCGCATGTATTATCTCGCGCCTAAATATGATCGTTTCAGGTGGTACAGGCTCGGGAAAAACTACGCTACTGAACGTCCTTTCCGGTTTCATACCCAATGATGAGCGCATAGTAACTATCGAAAACGCTGCTGAACTGCAGCTTCGGCAGGAACACGTAGTCACATTGGAAAGCCGTCCACCGAATATTGAAGGAAGAGGTCAAATCACTATCCAGGACCTAGTAGTAAACTCACTGCGTATGCGTCCTGACCGCATTGTAGTTGGTGAGTGCCGTTCAGGCGAAGCATTGGACATGCTTCAGGCTATGAATACCGGCCATGACGGTTCATTAACTACACTACACTCCAACAGCCCTCGTGATACGATTGCCCGTCTTGAGGTAATGTGTCTAATGGCCGGCATGGATTTGCCAGTACGTGCTATCCGCGAGCAAATTGCCAGTGCCGTAGATGGTGTATGTCATCAAGAGCGCTTACGAGATGGTACCCGTAAGGTCGTGAAAATTACTGAAGTACAGGGCATGGAAGGCGATATGATCACCATGTCCGATATTTTCGAGTACGAGCAAACCGGTGTTGAAGGCGGAAAAATTGTGGGGCGTATTCGCCCGACCGGCATCCGACCAAAATTTACGGATCGTATTGAAGCCGCCGGTATCTATCTGCCCCCATCCGTTTTTGGCGTTGGTCGCTCATACTAGGCTGATCGGAGATTAGCGCGCCATGTCGGGAACCCAACTCTTAATCGTAGGGATTGCTGTTATCGCTGTTGTTGTCCTCATCTTATGGGGTATCTATAACGTTCGAACCGAAAAAGACATTATCGAAGAACGGTTAGGACGCTATGAGGAAGGCCAGCAATTCACACTGGACTTAAGTGAAGATGAGGAAGCTAAGGATGATACCGGCCGACGCAGCCTGTTGAGAGATCGCTTGGACAAAATTGTTGCGGATAAGCCATTTGCTCAGCGCTGGCGAACCGCCCTTTCCCGTGCCGATCTAAAATTGACGGTTGCAGAATATGCGGCGCTGCATGTTATCAGCATGTTCGCCTTTTTCTTCATCGGCTACTTTGTCCTCTTCGGTCAACAGATCGTTATGGGAATTCTATCCGGGTTTGTGGGCTTTTTCTTCCCGCGTATCGTGGTTTCCCGCAAAATCCAGTCCCGACTTGTTAAATTTGAGAATCAGCTTCCTGATACACTGGGTCTTTGGGTAAACGCTTTACGATCAGGTTACAGCGTGCTTCAATCAATGGAAGCCATCTCGCGCGATGCCCCGGAACCAACATCAGCCGAGTTCAAGCGCGTAGTGCAGGAAGTACAGTTGGGTATCGATCAGGAAGACGCGCTAGCACATATGCTGAATCGTGTCGAAAGCGATGACCTCGACCTGGTTATCACCGCAGTGAATATTCAGCGCGAGGTAGGCGGTAATCTCGCTGAAATTCTGGATGTTATCGGACATACCATTCGCGAACGCATCAAACTCAAGGGTGAAATCCGTGTGTTAACCGCACAGGGACGTATTACTGGCTACCTGAT
>CAZBPB010000583.1:0-2058 GCA_964493565.1 uncultured Pleurocapsa sp.
CGTTCGCGTCACTAAAAATAAAGTTGCTCCCCCCTTCCGTGAAGCCGAATTTGACATCATGTTTCTGGAAGGTGGCATCAGTAAAGCCGGGGAAATTCTTGATCTGGCAACTGAACTGGGCATCGTAGATAAGCGCGGCGCGTTCTTCCGCTACAATGACGGCTTGCTCGGTCAAGGACGTGAGAACGCCAAGGTCTATTTGATGGAAAATCCGGCAGTGCGCGACGAAATCGAAGTGCAAATTCGCCAGCACTACGGCTTACAGGCCAAAAGCTAAAACAGGCATGTGATCGAAAAGGCGCAGCCCTAAGTGACTGCGCCTTTTTTATTCCACTTTACGCTGTCAGTTTGAATGAGTTTTAACTGACTGCCTTCTTCACAAGCGCGGCGATCTTCTCTTCTACCGCCGGGGTCAATTCAATCAGCGCAAACGCCACTGGCCAGAACTCACCGTCATCAAGATGCGCCTGTTCGTTGAAGCCAAGGGTTGTGTAGCGAATGTTGAACTTTGATGGATTCTGGAAGAAGCATACGATTTTACCGTCCTTGTCGGCATACGCAGGCTGACCATACCAGGTACGTGGTGAGAGATCAGGCGCATTGGCTTTGATAAGCTCATGCAGCCGCGTCGCCATCGGGCGTTCTGCTTCCGGCATTTCGGCAATTTTGGCCATCACATCGGCTTCGCCGTCTACCTTGTTCCCTTTCTTACTCGCCTTCGCTTCCTTTGCGCGTTCCTTCATCGCGGCGCGCTCTTCATCAGTGAACGATTGTTGATTCTTCGTCGTTTCAGCCATCGAAAACTCCTCCAATATTGTCTAGTAAAAACGAGCTATGATTCCAACCACGTTAGAGAAGGCCTATTGATTCCGGCGGGGCTTATCCTGGGCAAGCACCATCACATTGCCGCTGTTATCCTTGAAAACAGCCTCGATGATCCCGTAAGCGCGATCTGTAGGCGGCTGCAAAAATTCCACACCTTTAGCAGCGAGCGCCTCGTAAGTTTTCTGGCAATCATCTGTTTTCCACGGGCCAACCCCCAATTTCCCTGCCTCCATAAGGCGAATCAACTGGTCTGCTTCCTCCTGAGAAAACAAGACGCCCGGTTTCGCCGCCTCCAGATGAAATTCGATGCCCGGCTGGTCTTTCAGTCCAACCGTGAGCCAGCGATACTCGCCATTTTTGACATCAGCGCGTATTTCAAAACCGAGCTTCTCAGTATAAAAGCGCAGCGCCTCGTTCAAATCTTTAACCCAGATATTTGTGACCGAAAGTCTGTTTATCATCAGTCAGCTTCTCCTCAATTGATTTCTGGATTTTAAAACATTTGTGCTGAAATAACTTCTCGAAAATTGCTCGTTTTCAGCGATCAGACTGATCTTTTATGCCGTGCATCAGGCACGCGCAAAGGGGAATGTATGAGAGGTTCGGGGTCGGCTGGCTGCTGCTGCGATATGCGCGGGGAGACAGGCCGGAAACTTTGTGAAACAGGGTGCTAAACGATCCCAGGCTTTCAAAGCCAACCAGCGCGCAAATTTCGGTGATGCTGAGGTCAGAACTGCTGAGCAGTTCTTTGGCTTTGCCGATTCGCAATTGTATCAGGTATTGATGGGGGGTCTGCTTATAGATGTGGCGAAACAACCGGATAAGGTGGTACGGTGAAATTGCCACCTCACGGCTCAACTGCTCGATTGTGACAGGCATTGCATAATCACGCTCTAGGAGGCGGCGCGCAAGGTGTGCCTGTTCATAGTGATGCATAGCAAACCACTCGTATTTTGAGTAACGATCTCGCTAACTATAGCACGATTTTCACGCTCACGGATGTTGTGCGGCAAGTACGCTCAACCCGGATCGTTGAACCAGTACACGCTGGTTTCGGCGCGCTGGGTGGCTAAGCGGTGCGAGGAATTGATAGCTGAAAGCATGGCTGGCGTCCAGCGCTCAAAGCGCAGGTTGGGATTGCGATACGGGTTATAAATTAGCACTACCGGATAATCACCATGCTCCAGGCGGGCTAGAAAATCGCTCTCATCCCAAAGCCCTGCGGCGGCAAGT
>CAZBPB010000584.1:0-2053 GCA_964493565.1 uncultured Pleurocapsa sp.
TGCGACACTGCTGCACCATGGTGCGGATGAAACGCGGCATACCGCGCATTGGGCAATGACCGATTGGTTGGCGCTGTACGGATGCTCATTGATCGCGCCGGTTCGTGAAGTCTATTATCGTCGGGGCGAGCCGCAAAATTACCTGACCGAAATCCAATTCCCGCTGCAAAGCGGCGCATCTTCACCAGTCATTGCGAGCATCAAGGGTGAGAACGAAATTCCACCCTCTTGACTCTGACGTTACGTCAGGATTGACAATCCTTCTGACAATATTCAGGAGGAAACAAACCCATGATTAGAAAACGTGCATTTGCGCTCGCGATTCTGCTTGTGGCCTTCGCCTATGTGGCGCAGGCGCAGTCAACCCAATTTGCGCTGGCAGCTCCCGATCCGGTGATTGAACACGGCGCGCCCGGTTCATGGGATGGACGCTATACCGATCCCGGCGCTGTGCTTTATCACGATGGGCAGTTTCACATGTTCCGAAATGGCTTTATTGCGTGGCCCGGTAATGTAGATATCGGTTATGAAACTTCATCCGATGGTATTAACTGGTCACCCATGAACGATCATCCTGTTTTGCTTTCCGAAAATGTTTCTTATGCCGGTGTTGCAGCGTTGGCTTCCAGCGCCGTCGTGATGCCCGATGGCACTTGGGCGTTGTATTTCTATACGTGGGAAACGTATCAATCTCGCGCATCAGGTGCAATCGGGCGGGCAACCGCTGATAACCCGTTAGGCCCGTGGATGCCAGATCCTGAACCTGCGCTTATTCCCGGAAATGAAGGCGAATGGGACGATCTCTGGGTTGGCTCGCCCCGTGTTGTGCAGGATGGTGATGTGTTTCGCATGTATTTTGACGGTGGAAACGCCGATCTCTCTGTGTGGGGTATCGGCATGGCGACCTCGCCAGATGGCGTTCATTGGACAAAGTATGATGATCCTGCCACAACAAGCCCGCTGTACGCGCAAAGTGACCCGGTACTCGTCTCTGAAGATGGCGAAAATCGGTTTCATCAGCCGGCAATATTGCCAGCACATGGCGCGGGTTGGGTGATGATCTACCGAACATTTCCTGTTGAACGCAGGCCGGGGCGCATGACCTTAGGCTATGCAACCAGTGAAGATGGCATTCACTGGACGGTTTCAGATCAGAATCCCATCTGGACGATTGCTGACCTGAATAATCGTTCCTTCTGGTGGCATAGCGCCGCTTATGATGGAGAAACCTACTATCTTTATATAGAAAGTGGCAGCGCAGGCACAGATATTTATGCCGCTGCCCATCATGGCCCGTTCGATTGAGAAATCGCTAAAACATTGCGTTTTCGCGGAATTGAACCGGGGAAATGAAAAAGTGCTGCCCTTCAGGCGCTTATCGTCGCAGTTACGTCCGGCGGTCAGAAATACTGCTGAATGTCACCGATAACTGCTGATCCCTGTCGTACGTGTTATGTTATAATCAACATAAGTTCAAGATATTTGAAGGACAGGGACATCATGCAATTTGGTCCAACTGAACTGATCATTATTCTGGTTATCGTCTTGTTGTTGTTTGGCGTGGGCCGCGTTTCTAAAATCGGCGGCGAGCTAGGCAGCGCGGTTGCTAACTTCCGGCGCGGGCTGGATGATGGCGGCAAGAAAGATGCCAAGAAAACTGAGGATGTCAGCGGAACGCAGCAAACGCCGCCGGTGCAGTGATTCACGACTGCGCCCCACACAATCGAACATTATCTCGACACGCTCAAGGGGTACAGCGCGCTGTGCCCCTTTTAAGTCTGTTCTGCCAGCCGCCCCAACTGCCTTAGGCGCGGGATATACTGCGCTACCAATCCAACAACGATCAGTGTGCCAAATCCACCAAGCACCACTGTCGCCACCGGCCCGATCAGTGCTGCCAGCGTACCAGATTCGAACCCGCCAAGTTCGTTGGATGCGCCGATAAAGATCGAATTTACAGAGTTTACGCGTCCGCGCATCTCGTCTGGCGTGAAGATCATCAACATGCTGTGACGCACCACCACGCTGATATTGTCCAGCGCGCCCATCAGAA
>CAZBPB010000585.1:0-2040 GCA_964493565.1 uncultured Pleurocapsa sp.
GCAGGGCGCGGGCGCGTTCGACACTGCGCGAAGCCGGACAGCTTCAACACGGAGAAATCTAATGGATGCCGGACTCACTATTATCCTTGTTTGTTCACTGGTGGCAGCCAGCGGCGCACTGCTAGGGCCGTTCCTGCTGCTGCGGCGGATGTCGCTGATGACCGACGCCATCAGTCATTCGATCCTGTTCGGCATCGTGGTCGGCTTCCTGATTTTCAACACCACTGATACGGTTGCTATGATCCTTGCGGCGGGCGCGGTTGGTCTGCTGACAGTATGGCTAACCGAACTGATCTTCAAAACCGGACTGGTTAAGGAAGATGCGGCTATCGGGCTGGTGTTTCCGGCGCTGTTCAGCATCGGCGTGATTTTGATCACCCGCCTGCTGAGCGATATTCATATTGACATTGACACCGCGCTGGTGGGCGAGGTGATCTGGGCGCCGTTTGACACCGTTTTCGTTGGCGGATTTGAAATTTCGCGGGCGCTGTTGATCGGCGGCGGGCTGCTGCTGGTGAACGCGGTATTCGTCGGCCTGTTCTATAAAGAATTGAAGCTGGTCACGTTTGATGCTGGCCTCGCTACCTCGCTCGGCTTTTCAGCTACATTTCTCACCTATGGCCTGATGACGCTGGTATCGGTTACGGCAGTTGGCGCGTTTGACGCGGTGGGCGCGGTGCTGCTGGTTGGATTCATGATCGTTCCAGCGGCGACGGCATATCTCCTTACAGATCGGCTTTCACGGCTGATATTGATCGCGCTGATGGTGGGTATCTCCGGCTGTGTGATCGGCTATTTTGTAGCGATTGAGATTGACGCAAGCATTTCCGGGACAATGGTCACAGTGTTGGGGCTAGTCTTCATCCTTGCGCTGGTGTTTGCTCCGGAGCGCGGCCTGCTGGCAGGCTGGTTACGACGCCGCCGGCAGAAGTGGGAATTTGCCGCACGATTGCTGCTGATCCATGTGATGAATCACGAGGACACGCCGGAAGCGAAGGAAGAAAATGCTGCCGCGAATGTTGCCGAACATTTGAAGTGGGCACCACAGTACGCGCATAGCATCATGGCGCAGGCGGAGCATCACGGCTGGCTGGAAACAGATGGCGGGATGCTGGAACTGACCGAGAGTGGGCGCATGCTGGCGCGACAGACACTGGCGGTGTAAAGCCGTCACCCTCACCCTGAGAGGGTGTTCATTAAGTAAGGAGTAGGGTAAGGTAGAGGAATGAAAACACGAAAACGATACCCTACCGATGTGAGTGATAAAGAATGGGCAGTGCTCGAGCCGCTGTTGCCAAGGCACGATTTTGGACGACCGCAGCAGTATGCGCCTCGTGAGCTAATCAATGGCATTCGCTATGTGCTGCGTAGTGGCTGCTCGTGGCGGATGCTGCCGCATGATTTGCCGCCCTGGAGCACGGTGTATCGCTACTTTCGAAAGCTGGAGGCGGAAGGGTACTGGCAGCGGCTGAATGAACAGTTACGGGAAACGGTGCGCGAAGCGGAGGGACGGGCGCGGCAGCCCAGTCAAGCCAGCATTGACAGTCAAAGCGTGCGTAGCACTGAAAAAGGGGGCCGCGCGGTTATGACAATTACAAGCGAGTAATGGGACGCAAACGGCACATCGTGGTGGATAGTGAGGGGTGGTTGTTAGCGGTGGTGGTGCATCCCGCCAATGTGCAGGACTTTCATGGAGCGCGGCTGGTGCTGCAACGCTTAGCCAGCTATGGACACCGTCGCTTGCAGCAGATTTTGGCGGACAGCATCTACAAAGGTGACCGCCATTTACAGGCATGGGTTGCCAAAAGCTTTGGCTGGCAGCTACAGGTCGTTCAGCGTGAGCGGGGACAGCGCGGTTTTCAAGTGCAACCGAGGCGTTGGGTGGTGGAACGCACCTTTGCCTGGCTGGGACGCTGGCGACGCTTGACCCGTGATTTTGAAGCCTTACCCGCAGTCAGTGAAGCCTTTGTCCAAGCGGCCATGATTTTCCTCATGACCGCCCGTTTAGCTCGGCTTTGACTTTCTAAACACCCTCTGAGG
>CAZBPB010000586.1:0-639 GCA_964493565.1 uncultured Pleurocapsa sp.
CCACCCCCGCCCCGCGAGCCATTGAGCGAAGAGGATAGCCTGAAATTACTGGGTAACACAGTTGGCGCGCTTATCGGAGGGCTGCAAAAAGTCACTTCGACCATTGGCTGTCACGAACTACGCGGATACGGACAATCTTTTAGCTCGGTTGGCCTTTCAACTGATGTGGCAGATGTAGTTGGCGCACCAAATTACTTCGGATCAGAATTTCGCGGCATGACATGGACGAAGCTGCGCGCTGATGCTGAAGTACGGGCTGCTGAACTTCGCGGTGAAACATCCAACAAGATGGAAAACCCGGATCGTTTGTACCCGAAAATGTGGAAGAAGATAGAAGACATTGCGCTTGGCACGATGACGTTGGATGAGTACACCGAGGCAATGCTGGCGCTTGAAGCTGAGATGCCGGTTGCGCCGCGACACCTGCTCGGCCTCAAAATCACCGACAGCCCGGTTGAGCCAGGGGAGGTTGACCTGACCATTGGTAACCACAGCATGCCGGTGCTGATCGGTGCCATGTCGTTCGGTTCACAGGGAGAACTTGCCTATACTGCTTATGGCGAAGCGGCAGCACGGTTGAACATTCTATGTATAAACGGTGAAGGCGGCGAACTGCCCCACATGATGGCACGTTTCCCG
>CAZBPB010000586.1:649-2025 GCA_964493565.1 uncultured Pleurocapsa sp.
CCCGCGCAATCGAGGCAACCAGATCGCCTCTGCCCGTTTCGGCGTGAATATCGAATTCCTTAATTCCTGCGATTATCTGGAAATCAAGATCGGTCAGGGTGCGAAACCGGGTGAAGGCGGTCAACTGCCGGGCTATAAAGTAACCGAACAGGTGGCGTTGGCGCGGCACACGACGCCGGGTGTTGGCCTGATTTCGCCAAGCAACAACCACGATCTGTACTCTATTGAAGACCTTGCCCAATTGATTGACGAGCTAAAAACCGCCAATCCCAAAGCCAGAGTCTCCGTGAAGGTACCTGTTGTTCCGGGTATCGGGATCATTGCTGTTGGCGTGGCGAAAGCTGGTGCTGATGTGATCAATATCACCGGTTACGAAGGCGGCACCGGGGCAGCACGCGCTCATTCACTAAGGCATGTGGGCTTGCCAGCAGAGATCGGATTGTGGCTGGCGCATAACGAGCTGATCAAAAGCGGGCTGCGCGAAGATGTTGAGCTTTGGGTAGACGGCGGTATGAAGAGCGGCCGCGATGTGGTCAAAATGTTGTGTCTGGGCGCGAATCGCGTTGGTTTTGGCACGATTGCAATGGTGGCGATGGGCTGTACTATCTGCCGCAAATGTCAGGAAGGCACCTGCCACGTCGGCATTACCACGCACATTAAGACCAAAGAAGAAGCCCTCGAAAAAGGAATCAAGCATTTCGATCCCCGCAATGCCGACGAGTCGGTTCAAGGTATTTGTAACGTATTTAATCTGCTGAATGAGGATATCCGCCGCTGGACAGCGCGACTGGGATATACCCGCGCGCAAGACCTTGTAGGTCATGCTGAGTTGTTAGAGCAAATTGCCTTGCATGACAAGATCGATCTGACGGCGCTCACTATTCCAGCACCGAAGATTGAGAAGCGACTACCCCAACCGGGCGTTGGCACTCGCCTTGCCCGCCCCCGTAACACCATCAGCAAGCAGATCACATCGCTGATCGCTGAGCGTGTATCGTATGGTGATAGCGAAATCACCTACGATGATGAGCAGGTGATGGCAATGGATCGCGCATTAGGCACCCACCTATGCGGCGCACTAAAACGCGGTGAAATTGACACCTCTAATCTTGAAGCAGTGCATTTGAGCTTCAGCCATTCAGCGGTGCCGGGGAATGGTCTAGCAGCATTTATTGATGATCCGGTGGATGTGCTGGTTGAAGGCGGAGCGCAAGATGGTGTCGCCAAATGCGCACGCGGCGGATCCGTAACTATCCTAAAAGGGCTGAATCACAACGGCAAGCGGCTAGATGGATCTGTAGGCAAAAGTTTCGCTTATGGAGCGCAAGGTGGCCGGTTTATTGTGCAAGGCAACGCAGACACCCGCGCATGTATAC
>CAZBPB010000587.1:0-2022 GCA_964493565.1 uncultured Pleurocapsa sp.
AATCCGTCAGGAAAGTGGAGCAACAACGTGGTATGCCACACGCACCGAAACCACCGATCAACTTTGCTACATCACGCGGACCTATCTGACGCATCTCTACGCGAGTTTGGCGAAAACGATGGGATAGTTCGTTACGCAGGCGGTTGATATTCACCTTATTATCAGGGGCACTATAGAGGAAAGTAAGTTGTGTGCCATCGTAGTTATATTGAGCAGCAAGGAATTTGCATTCCTCATAGCCGCCAAGCTGGTTAGCCAGCTCACGACAATCGATCAATACTTCGACGCCCTTATTATCCCATTCTTGCTTGATCATCAGTTCAGCGGCAGTGGCAATGCTCAGAATAGGTTTGTATTCCTCTAGACTGCCATCCGGTGCGGCAAAATCGACTACTTGCCCCATCTGCCGACCACGCATCGTTTCTACGATCACGTAATCGTCTTTTTGCATCTCCTCGAAGCCAGCGCAATCGAAGTGATACAACTTCCCTACACGTTGAAACCGCACCCGTGCAACGCGGGTCGGGATTTTAGTTAGCATTCCATCAGTCATGTTCCGATAATCTCATCAGTTCACGGTATAACCTTTCTATCATAGAGGCAATCTGGCGCATCGGCAACTCTGCGACTACCCAACATATGCCGATGTTTGTTGTCGTCCCCTTGTGATTTACCCTACAATCTGCGTAGGATGACATAGGGACCCGCTTGTGAGCGATACATACGAACTGCCGCTCTTTCCTTTACACACCGTATTATTTCCGGGGATGCCACTGCCGCTGCATATCTTTGAGCCGCGTTATAAGCTAATGATTGGAGAGTGTGTTCGCAACGCAACACCGTTCGGTGTGGTGCTAATCGAGCGAGGTAGCGAAGTTGGTGGTGGTGCCACGATATACACGGTAGGCACAACTGCTGTTATTGGCAATGTACAGAGGCTTGACGGTGGCGAAATGGATATTCTCACGTTCGGCAAGGATCGATTTATTGTGGAAGCTACCAGTAACCGTCAGCCATATCTAATCGGCTCGGTGCGAGATTATCCTATGCAAGATACTGAACATGCTGATGTCACCAACTTATCCCATCGCGTTAGCACGATGGTGTCCAACTACTTAAACATTTTCTCCACTTTGGGTGAAGCCAATATGGAGTTGGATAAGTTGCCTTCTGATCCACAAGCAATTGCGTTTTTGACGGCTGTGGTATTGCACATGCCAATGAAAGACAAACAAGAATTGCTATCGATTGCGTCACTACCTAGATTGTTACGTCGGGAACGTAGCATGCTACACCGCGAAGCTTTGATTCTGCGCGATTTGATCGAAACTGGCACACGGTTAAAAGATGATTTAGCCCCCTTTTCGGTGAACTAGATCTACTCCAACCGGATACGGGGATTGAGGTATGCGTATAGAATGTCAGCAATGAAGTTTGCTACTACATAAAAACCCACAGTGACCATCGAAATCGCCTGCATCAAAGGCAAGTCACGGCGTTCCACTGCGATCAGCATCAGCCGTCCCAATCCCGGATAATTAAAGACGTTCTCAATCACAACCAGACCGCTGATCAGCCAACCGAAACTAATGGCGATCACTGTCACTGTTGGCAACAGGGCGTTGCGCAAAATGTGATCAGTAATTACCCTTCGCCACGATAAGCCTTTTAGGACGGCAGTACGAACATAGGGCTTTTTCAGTACCTCAATGACACCCGCGCGCGTCAGACGAACGATATAAGCAAGCAACACCAACATGGCAGTTATCGCAGGGAGTATCAGTGAGGGCAATGCTTCTGTGAAGGTAGCACGCGGGCTGATTGAAGAACTGGATGGCAAGTTAAACAGCTTCCACTGAATTGCCACGACGTTGACCAACACCACGCCAGTAACGAATTCGGGTAAGCCTGTTACCGCTAGTGAGGTGATTGAAATGATGCCATCAATTGGTTTGTTGGCTCGCAATCCAGCAAGCACGCCTAAGAATATGGCGAGCGGCACCGAAAATAGTAAAGCCAGCC
>CAZBPB010000588.1:0-2018 GCA_964493565.1 uncultured Pleurocapsa sp.
CTCGATGATCGCTGCTTCGCTGGATCAACAGCAGGTCTTGAATACGACAGCACAGCTTTTGACTGAATTGTTCGGCGTGGATCACTGCGGGATTATGATGCTGCAAACCGACGGGTTGGAGGCACAGGTGGTTGCTGAATACCCGGATTGGGGCACTGTGGGTATGGAAATGACGCTGGAAAACAATACCAATATGCAGCGTCTGCGCGAAGGGCGGCTGGCTTATGCGGTCAGCGAGGCGGAAATTGAATCGCTTGATCTGGCAACGCTAAGCGTACTGGCGACAACTGGCACACGATCTACACTGTTTGCGCCGTTAATTACGGGTGATGAGTTTCTGGGCAGTATCGGGCTGGACAGTGTGAACCAGCCGCGCGTGTTCACTGAAGAAGAATATGAAACCGTGATGACCATTGCCGGACAGGTGGCGATGGCGCTGCGTAACGCCGTGCTATATGAGGAAGCGGTTACGGCTAACCGGCTGAAGAACGAATTTCTCGCCAATATGAGCCATGAACTGCGCACACCGCTAAATTCGATCATTGGCTACAGCGATATGCTGGCAGACGGGCATTACGGCGAGCTTTCCGAGCAGCAGATTGATCGGATGCAGCGCATCGGTGGCAGCGGACGGCATCTGCTTTCGATGATCAATGATCTGCTGGATTATTCGCGGCTTGAGGCGGGGGTGATACATCCAGACCTGATCCCGATGCAGGTTTCGGTGAAGGCCAGAGCGGTGATTGCAGAGTTTCACGCGCTGGCGCAGGCGAAAGGGATCAGCGTGATCCTGACCGCCCCGCCCGATGAAACACCGGCGTATGTTGATCCTGATTTGTTGAACCAGATTCTGACGCATCTGGTGGGCAACGGCATCAAATTTACCGAACGAGGCAACGTTACAGTTGAAATTAGCGCCGAACGAATCGCCCGTACTGGCAATGCGGGGCCGAAACCGTCAGCGCGGTTGAATATCCCCGATGGCCTGTGGGTAGCGGTTACCGTGCGCGATACCGGCATCGGTATTCAGCCGAAAGACCGTGAAGTGATTTTCGACAGCTTCCGGCAGGCAGATGGCTCTACAGTGCGCGAGTATGGCGGCACCGGACTGGGACTGGCGATTGCCCGAAAGCTGGCGGCGCTGCTGGGCGGCTTTCTGTGGGTGGAAAGCGAGCCGGGGGTGGGAAGCGCCTTTACTCTACTGCTGTCGCCAGCGCCGATGTTTGTGCACGTTCCGCGAGATGAAGATTCCCCATTGATCATTGTGGTGGATGATGATCCGGATACGCTTCAGGTGATTGTTGGCTTTCTGGCAGACTCTGCGTATCGGGTGATGGGCACAACGGAAGGCTCTGTGGCTTATGATCTGGCGCGAAGGCACCACCCCAGCGTGGTTGTAAGCGATGTGAATATGCCACATATGGATGGATGGATGCTGGCGGAAATTCTGGCGAACGATCCGCGCACTGCCCGCGTGCCGGTGATTCTGGTGTCCGGGGCTGATCCGGGCGCGCAGCCCACTTATAAGAACATCACCCATTTTCTGCTGAAACCGGTAGCACGTGAGGCGCTGGTCAAGCATATTCAGCAGGCGATTGAGCGAACCGCTGCGCCGGGGGTTGAGGAAGCGTAGCCAGGCAGTACGCTTCATGGGTTCAAACACGCATCATTTCTCTGTATAATGCGGCGAGACTGTCGTTGTATATAAGGACAAGTTGATGCCCCGTCTTGTTTCGCCAACGCACGCTGAAGATTTCGTCAAGAACCTGACGCTTACGGTGATTATTCCCTGCTATAACGAAGAGCAGTGGATTGAACAGATTCTGCGCCATGTTGAAGATGTTGGGCTGGCGGACGAAATTTTGATCGTGGATGATGGCTCGGTGGATGGCACCCGCGAAATTTTGCGGCGTATTGAGGCGGAAAACCGGCCTCACGTGCGCATCATTTACAAAGAACGTAATCAGGGGAAGGGCGCGGCAGTCGTGACCGGTTTTCAAGAGGCGACCGGACAGGTG
>CAZBPB010000589.1:0-2014 GCA_964493565.1 uncultured Pleurocapsa sp.
TCTGCCACGCTGCCTGACAATAGCGGAACATGCAGCATTTCACGTATTCTATTTGCTGCCCCGCGCTTCCCCAAAATCCGCACCTGAAAACAGAAACAGAGTTTTTCACTCGTAGTCTGTTTTCGGGTGTATTTTATCCACTCTACTCGTATTCATGTATTCTTGTTGTTGCATACACGGTGCTCACAAGCGCAAGACAGGTAAGGTTAGCTAGTCAAAACTATTCACCTGTATTACGCAATAATGACCCACACTATCTAAAATTCACTTGTTGAAGCGAGGTACATTGTGGAAGTGACGCCGATAGAACCGCCTTCGAACGCTAATTCTGCCGCTGAATCGGCAGCAGCGCCGCTTTCGCCTAAGCTAATCACGTTTATATCGGAGATCGGACGGGCGTTATGCGCGGCGGGGGAAGCAGTCCATGAGACACGGGCAACCCTCGATTCTATCGCTCAGGCGTATGGTATAAAGCAAGCTCGAATAGCGGTGATGCCTTCGATGGTGCTCATTCAGATCAACGAGCGAGGCATTAATCAAACGGAACTAACTGATGTGGTGCGGCAGTCGCTGCGGTTCGATCAGCTTGACGAGATATTGTCTGTCGCACATGCCGCCCGACAAGCCTCGATTGTGCCAGAAGACGGATTGCTGCGACTCACCACAATCTGGCTAAAAGAACCGAGATTTGGTCGGGTTATCGTAATATTCGGGCATGTCCTCTTGACTTTGGGGCTTGGGCTGATGCTGCAACCAACCCCGCTGGCGCTGCTTTCATGTGTCGTGCTTGGCGCGCTTGTCGGTCTGCTAAAGTCGTTTGGACGTCAAGCTTCCAGCCTTCAGGTGCTGCTGCCTATCATCGCATCATTCCTGGTTTCGACTCTGGTGCTGCTAATCACACGAGACACATCATCCGGCGAAGTGCTGCGGGTGGTGATTCTGCCACTGGTGACTTTTTTGCCAGGCGCAGCACTTACAACCGGCGCAGAAGAACTCGTCTACGGCGAAACTGTCTCCGGCTCGAGCCGCCTGATCGCTGGATTTCTCCAACTAACCATGTTGAGCTTCGGCATGATTGTTGCCACGAATATTGCCGGTGTACTGCCTCATGAGGTGCTGCGCAATGTGCCCATCAACACAATTGGCTGGTGGGCACCATGGCTCGGCGTCGCAATCTTTGGTATCGGTAATTATTTCCATCTTTCCGCGCCGCCGCGTTCACTCCCATGGTTCCTATTCACGCTCTATATCACTTGGATTGGGCAATCTGTGGGAACAGTCTTGTTTGCTGGCGAACTCAGCGCCTTTGTAGGCGGTTTTGCGCTGATCATGGCGGTCAATTTCAGTGCCCGGTTGGGCGGACCACCTACCCTGATCACGTTTCTGCCCGGTTTCTGGCTGCTGGTTCCGGGCGCTTCCGGTCTACTTGGCATTGCGCAAATTTTGGCAGGCAACCAAACCTTTGGTTATCAGGATTTCGTCGGGGCAATGCTGTCAATTTTGTCTATCGTCACCGGGATGCTGGCAGCAGTCGCCGTCTATCATGCATTAGCGAAGCGTTTCCGTTGGCAAACAGATGCGCAAGTCATCTGAGAAGTAGGATGAATCACATGGCGGTAATTCGGCATATCAGCCGCCGGCTGGATAGACATAATCAAGGTATACATAACTGTGGATTTTCAACAACAACTTCACTTTTAGGGAGGGCAGACCAATGACATCCGCAAGTGACAGCGCACGCCAGTACTCTCGTGCCAATGCTGAACGATTTCGTCAGGAATTGTATGAAACGCTGCGCATTCCCAGCCTGAGCGCAGACCCGGCACATGCGCCAGATATCCGACAGATGGCGCAATGGCTGGCAGCACACCTCAACCAGCTTGGCATCGCTGCTCAAGTCATGCCAACCGCCGGACATCCTGTCGTGTATGGCGAGTGGTTGGGCGCAGGTCCTGATAAGCCGACCGTTTTAGTCTATGGTCATTATGATGTTGTACCGGCGGAGATGGCAGAC
>CAZBPB010000590.1:0-496 GCA_964493565.1 uncultured Pleurocapsa sp.
CACTTTGCTTGGCGGCTCTTTTTATTCTTCTCTGTGATCTCTGTGGTTAGATGCTTTATGCCGCCTGCGCTGCGTTCGCCGCGTTCGCATCCACCGCGTGATCCGGCAGCAAATCCTCCGCATTGCGCACCAACCGCACCGCGAACCCTGCCACGCCAACCAGCGCACCGAGCGAGCCGAAGATCACCAGCATCAGCCCCATCCCCGCGCCCGGACCGACCCCCACCAGCCCGCCAAAGATCGGCGCGAGGCTGCCGCCGACCTGCATCGCTGGCTCGAACACCTGATCCGCCAGCGGACCCGCGATCAGCATCGCAACTCCGGTGATCTGAGCGATCATCCGCCGCGCGGCGAACACCCGCCCCTGCAAATCCGGGGCGACTTTCGCCTGCCAGATCGCCTGATTCGACCCGTTCAGGAACGGCAAAATCAAGCCGGAGACAAACGCGGCAGCGCCCCACACCAGTAGGCTCTGCCCCAGACCGGATAACACATC
>CAZBPB010000590.1:572-2013 GCA_964493565.1 uncultured Pleurocapsa sp.
GACTCCGATCATACTCAGCAGCACGCCATGAACCTTGCGTTTGGGTCCACCCGTCACGCTCAGCAGCACCCCGCCGCCAACACTGCCCAGCGCCGCCAGCGACTGCACCGCCGCCAGCACCGCCTCATCGCTCCCCGTTCGTGCCAGCAGCATCGGCGCGCGCAGCGTCATCCCAAAAGCAGCCATTAAGTTGCTGAAGAAAAAAGTCATCTGCAAGCCGAGCAAGCTGGGACGGCGCACAATGTAGCGAAAACCGTAGATGCTTTCATGCAGCAGGCTGCCCCTGCCTTCCGCTCCCGCTTCGGTCATTTCCGGCTGCGGTACGTGGACAATCAGCAGCGCCCCGATGGCAATGGCGCAGGTGATAATATCGATCAACAGTACTCCACCGATTCCGATGATTGCCAGCAGCGCCGTCGCAAAGATCGGCGCGAACACCCCCGAAACCGACTCCGCGAGGCTTAGCAGTCCATTGGCGCGGGCATATTGCGATTTCGGCAGCATCGTGCTGATCGCCGCCGAATACGCGGGCCACTGAAACGTTCCAAATACGCCCATCACCAACCCGGCAGCATACAAATGCCAGATTTGTAAGTTCCCGGTGCTGTACAGGATGAAAATCGCAATCGTGCTTGCGCCAGCGCCGAGGTCGCTGAGCATCATCACCAGCTTACGGTTCCAGCGGTCTACCAGCGCCCCCGCCACCGGACCGAACACCAGCACCGGCGCGAAGTTGAAGAACGCCACCAGCGCCAGCGCCGTCGCCGAGCCGGTCAGCTGGTACGCCCAGATCGTCAGGGCGAATTGCGTCATCGCTGTGCCAAGCAGCGAAGCCACCTGCCCAGCCCAGACGATCATAAACGCGCGCATCCCTGTGGGTTTGCCCATAATTTAAGCGTTCTCCAAAAATTCAGTATGTGTCTGTTGGAAAGGCGTAATGCGGGGAAATGCATTCTGCGATGATGCCTGAATAATAGCCCCATCCCCGCAAATCCGCTATCTGCTGCTCTTCTAGCAACGCGCTATCCACCACTTTGGTTCAAATTTCAGTTTTGGACTGGTGAACATCGGAGGCAGGTTATCGTAGGGCGAACACCTACAACCTTCGGTTGACCAGATTCGCCCCATCTCCTCACAATCCCCCATTCCTTTCAGTTTTTCCTTCTTGACAAACTAGAACTTATGTTCTATAGTTCCAGTTGGGGATTAATCCCTAAATATTCTTTATTTGAGGAACTCAAAAATGCGTTATTTCGACCCACGCGGTCATCCCTAACCGCACTCACTCAAGCCGTTTGCCATCAGCATTTGCTTTTGATCTTCTCAATCTTTTGCTGAGGTTTGCCCGGCAAACACTTGCTAATGGCTAACCGCTAACCGCTCCAGCTTGCATCGCAAGCCGCTTGAGCCGGCTCGCTAAGACCTGATCGCCTTCGGGATA
>CAZBPB010000591.1:0-2012 GCA_964493565.1 uncultured Pleurocapsa sp.
CATCTTGCGCGTATCCAGCACGATACCACCGCGATCCGCGTTGGCAGCGCCCTGTACGCCGCTGCCGCCGCCCCACGGCGTGAGGGGGATATTCAGTTCATTTGCCAGCCGTACAACTGCCGCCACCTGTTCCACCGTTTCCGGCGTCACGGCGGCATCCGGCCTGCTCAACGGCTGTTCGGCTGCGGCTGCGGCGATGGCGTACCAGTATTGATCATTGGCATACTTCACCCGCGCTTCCGGCTGTGCCAGCACGTTGCCCGCGCCAGCAATCTCGGTCAGACGGGCAACAATTGCGGCATTTTCCATGCGTTCAGCTACCATGCCCATGCCTTGCCTTCCGTCCAGTCGCGATTTTTGATGGTGAGATCAACCTTTTCCAGTTCTTCCACTGCATCAATCAGGTGACTGCTGAAGCGGCTGAAGGCAATTTCGCCCTTTTCCGCTGTGCCGCGATGGGGGTTGCCCATGATCCCGCTGTCAGTAAATTCTTCGTGGTCAAAGGGGAAGTTGAAATACTGGTAGCCCTGAAATTCAGCGTCGGGCATGCCGTCTTTCTTCGCCCATGCTTCGCCCAGCCATGCCGGAGTATGCGCCTTGTCTACCACGGCGCGATCCAGCCGCACCAGATTAGGATCGTGCGCCAAACACTGCGAGGTTTCTAGTTCGCCTGCGTGCCAGCCGGGGGTTTCCTCAAGCGGGCCTTCCAGCACGTCTTTCAGCATGCCGATATAACGTTCGGCATAAGGCTTGTAATAGGCGATCAGCGCGCCGGTTTCGTAGCGCAGCTTGCGCAGCACCGGATCGATCACCTTCACATTTGAGCCGTGCCCGTTGACGAAGATCAGGCGGTTGAAGCCGTGATGGATCAGGCTGCGGCCAATGTCGTAGATCACATTCAGGTAGGTGTCAGCGCGCAGGGTAATTGTGCCTGCGCCCCAACCCGGCCCGCGCATATGCTGCGGGGAATAGCCCAGCCACAGCGTCGGCGTGTAGAGAATGCCCGCTTCTTCCCCTGCGCGCGAAGCCACTTCTTCGGCGGTGATGGTGTCGCAGAACAGGGGAAGATGCGGCCCGTGCTGCTCAAGGCTGGCTTTGGGGATCAAGATAGTGTCGGAATGTTTGAGATATTCCTGCACATCTACATAGCTCAGATCGCCAAGGCAGAACGAAGGGAAATTCAGGTCTTTAGTTTTACGTGGTGCCGCCATTTAGGGTTCCTCCTGACGGACTATCGTCTACAAGTACGTATACGAACGCTGCCGCGAACAGCCCCGGCAGTACCTCTTTCAAACCGCGCGTCCCTTCATAGGGAACTGTGGTTTCAATGCGAAAATGAAGCTGCTTTGCCCACCAGCGAAAATCTGCCAGAGTCCAGAAGCGCAGGTGCTCGCCCGGCGTGACCACCCATTGCAGCGGAAATTTCCCCATCAGCAGGCGCAGCCGGTGCTGGTGAAAACCGGTGTTGGGAACGGACACGATGATCCCCTTGCGAACCACCTGCCGCAGATCGTTGAGCAGCGTTTCCGGCTCTGGCAAATGTTCGATGATCTCGGAGCAAATGGCGTAGTCAAATCGCAAATCACTGCCGAAGGCTTCCGCGGTCACGGCATAAATCGGACGGTTGGCGTCGCCTAACTTCACGTTGGTCAGGCCGATGCTGTGGCAAAATTCAACCGCTTTTGGCGAAAGATCGAGGCCGTATGCGTCTACCTGTTTATGTTCGACAAGATATTTCAGCAGCGCGCCATCCCCGACGCCGATATCCAATACCGAATCTTCCGGCGAAACAATGCTTTCAAACACTTGAACCCGTCGCAAACGCCACGGTGAGAGCTTACCCAACCCACTCTGTGCTTTTGCGTCCCAATATTCGTCATAATTGACGCTGCCAATATGCGCCGTATCGGGGTAGCTGAACAGGCGCTTAATCCCGCGATAGCGATTGGCAAACCACAGATAGATCGGGCGCAGGGGTGAACTGCGTATCGCGGCTTTGAGCGAGGTCATTT
>CAZBPB010000592.1:0-1988 GCA_964493565.1 uncultured Pleurocapsa sp.
GAATGACCCCGCCGAAGATATGATCTTGATGATGATGACGCAGCATCTGCCAGCGGAGCCGTATTTGCCGCACGACCGGTTCCGCAATCTGGCTTATCAGGCGATCAACAATTAGAGTAACTTCAGCCTACACGCAACAAGGAGCATACAACGTGAAAGAATTGATCAAGAAGCTGGTTGAAGCGTGGGGACCGTCCGGCTACGAACACCGCGTCCGCGAATTGATCCGCGCCGAAGCCGAACCGTATGCCGACGAGATCACGGTTGACCCGCTCGGCAACCTGATCTGCCGGGTGGGGAATGGTGGCACGAAAATTATGGTTGCCGCGCACATGGATGAGATCGGTGTGATGGCAACGTTTGCCGAGCCGAAAAGCGGCTATCTGCGTTTCGCCGCAATCGGCGGGCTGCTGAACACGTCGCTTCTGGGCAACCGCGTCTATTTTGAAGACGGTACGGTAGGCGTGATCGGGATGCACGACTTTTTCGGGGCAGGACGCACCAAAGCCGAAAGTCTGGACGATTTCTATATCGATGTGGGCGATGGCAGCGGGAACGGCAGCATCGACGCCGGGCAGCCTGCCGCCTTTTGGCGACCGCTGGAAGAACGCGGTACACGCTTAGTCGCAAAGTCGATGGATGACCGGATCGGCTGTGTGGTCGGGCTGGAAGCGATGCGCCGCCTGAACAAGAATACGCCGAACACAGTGTATTTCGTCTTTACGGTGCAGGAAGAAGTCGGGCTGCGCGGGGCGCGTACTTCGTCGTATGGCATCGATCCAGCGGTAGGCATCGCGCTCGACGTGACCAGCACCGGCGACATGGCTAAGAATGCGAAGATGACGGTCAAGCTGGGCGGCGGCGCGGCGATCAAGCTGCACGACAGCGGCTTGGTTGTGCCGCCTGCAATCCGCGACTGGATGGTGAACCGCGCCGAAGCGGACAGCATCCCATACCAGTTGGAACTGCTCAATATGGGCACGACTGACGCTGCCGCGATCCAGTTTGCGCGGGCGGGTGTGCCGAGCGGCTGTATCTCGATTCCATGCCGCTACATCCACACCAACAGTGAGACGGTGGATACAGGCGACGTAGAAGCCTGCGTCGCGCTGTTGGCTGGACTGGTGAGTAACCCCGTAACGCTCTAAAACGGACTCTCGAAGGGCTTGGGATTCGTGCCAAGCCCTTTTTCTATGCATTGGCGCTGCGTATCGCCATAATTGAGTGTGTTTTTTCGCCGCAGCGCGTCATTATGCGTATGGTGCCGCACGCGGAGATCGCCACCAGCAAAAACCGCCACTTGCGCGTATAACAATTTACAAATAATATGGATTTTTACGAATTTCAAGAATCATGACTTGTTCGACAACACTCTGTGTGCTTCACTTAAGTAAGGCTTTGGTTTGATTATTCAAATTGGCAGACCTGAATGACGCAGCTTGAACAGCGCCCGACGCTGGCAGATTTTGAACTTCTCGCTGAAGTTTCGCAGATGCTCACAGTGCTTGACCAAGATCGAGTGCTGGAGCGTGTGATCGAACTGATGGCGAAGGCGATCGGTGCGAATAAGGTCAGCCTGATTCTCCGCCCGGAATACCTGGAAGACTGGCGGCAAATCTTCGTCAAGAACCTTAGCGGCGAGCTAGAAGGCGGCGTGCTCGAAGAAGCAGCGCCGCTGCACTTTGCCCAGCGCGTGCTGGACAAAGGTCTGGCGGGCTGGGTATTCCGGCAAAAAGAAGGGGCGGTCGTCTACGATACGCTGCAAGATGAACGCTGGTACATCTTTCCGGACAGCAATTCGAAGGCGCGTTCGGCGCTCGGTGTGCCGTTCCTGTACAACGGCGAAGTGCTGGCTGTGCTGACGATGCTCTACCCGGAGCCGAACCACTTCAACGATTACCACCTGCGGCTGATGACGATTATTGCCAACCAGGCGACGGTTGCTGTGCGCAACGCGCAGTTGTTCAACCAGATGCTCCAGCAGCAGC
>CAZBPB010000593.1:0-1987 GCA_964493565.1 uncultured Pleurocapsa sp.
GGATATGCAGGCGCGCCATCCAACCACAGCCTATCATGGCAACGCGCACAGGAGATTCTGTCATCATTCGCTCGCTTAAACCTATCAGGTCAAAAACAACTCGGGAGACGGCAAACTATGTTCAAGCTTGCCCATGATCTCAGCAGTAATCACAATACCAGCGCCTTCTAATGCCAGCAGCAGCGCGCCAACAACAGGTTCAAAGCGACTACGTATAGGGGTAACGTGCGGGTAAACAGGCCGTAGGTAATTGATAATTGCCTGAATCAACTTTTGACTGGGATGCCGGAAGATGCCACCGTTCAAAATTAGTGGAAAAGACGACGAATTTAGATGTACCTTACGTGCTGCAACTATCGCATATTCCGCCAGTCGCACTCCGTGATCCTGAACAATACCATCAGCGGCGATATCACCCGCTTCAGCCGCATTTAACACTATTGGCGCAAGCTTGCTCACCTCAACATTAGTTGGGGGTACAGTTTCGCGATTCCAAAAGTGATGAAGCAGCGCCTCAACACTATTCTGCCCGAAGTGGTTCAGTACCAGCGAGGTAAGCGCCGTCGGCAAGTCAATACCAAGTTCAGAACGGTAAACAGCCCGCAGCGCCAATTTTCCAAGCTCAATTCCGCACAATGATTCCTGCCAGAAACCGGACTGCCAGAACAAGCCTTCGGCATTACGCGCAGCAGTAGCGATTCCCGTTCCACAAGTAATCACGACGCCTGTGCCATCGGGCGTGCCCGCCCGCAGCGCGCCGAGGGAGTCATTCCCGATGGTGATCTTACGTCCAAAGCCAAAACGAGAAATGGCGGCATCTAGAAAGGCATAATCTTCCGGCCAATCTGCGCCGGCGAGACAAAAATAACCGGCTTCAATATCAGCGCTCTGCAATCCGGCACGTTCTAAAGCATTCTCAACAACTCGTTGAATTTGCTCAAGCGCATCAGAAGCAGATGCCGCACCATAGATATCGCTGCACCCGCTGCGCGCCGCGCCGAGAATGCTCCCGTTTGCCGCGCCGACGAAAGCAATGGTCTTGGTATTGCCGCCATCAACCCCTATGAAATAGCTCACCCGCCAGCCCCCGCTAAGATAACAGCCGTTCGGGCAAATAATCCTTTAGCGCCGCCGCCAGATCGTCATAAATGGCTTCCGCCTTATCTAAGGACATCACCAGCGGATTAGCGGCTAGCGCGCGCACGGCATCAATTCGCCGTCCACACCACGCAGCTTCAGCAGCAAGGGCTTGATATTCGCCCAGCATCTTGACAAGGCCAACGACATGCTTAGGTAATGGGCCGTCTACAAGCCGGGTGACGCCGTTCTTATCCAGCAGGCCGCGCATTTCAACCACCAGATCATCGGGGAAGTCCGGTAACGCACCATGATTCGGGTAATTCACCGGCAGTACATCGCCACGATTGTTGAATATGGCATCCATGGCATCTATCGCCAGTTCGAGTTCGTGAATGCCACCGCGTGAGCGTTGTGGATCGAGTTGGGGGTTGTCAGATGCCGCCTGTTCCCGATAGTGCCGCCAATAATCTGGCACATGCGCCAGAATATCCTGCGCGCGTGTTGTCGGTTTGGCTTGCATCTCAGCGACGATCTCATCGCGATAGTAATAATATTGGAAGTAGTCTGCCGGGATACTATTCATCTCGACCGCCAGCTTCAACAACCGCAGGCGCGTTGTACTTATGGAACCATCTTTCAACTTGCGTTCGTAAGCGGCCTGCAACATGGGGATCACATCCTGCCCCTCGTACAAATGCCGCACCGACCAACAGCCATGATTCAGTCCGACCATCACCGTTTCAAGTTTTTCGGGGTCAAGATCAGCGGCGACTGCCGTTGCCTCTGCAAAATCGAATGGGCCTTCGCAGAACGAGTAAATCGGGATGTCGCTATGGTGTGTGACTGCTTCTGAGATAATGTTGATCGGATTGGTATAGTTGAAAATGCGCGCGTTGGGAGCGAGAAG
>CAZBPB010000594.1:0-851 GCA_964493565.1 uncultured Pleurocapsa sp.
GCCTCAGCCGGATAGCCGATTAAATCGGCAATCTGTGCCAGACTTTCCATTTGAATACAAAGATACGTGTTTAGATCAGGTGCGGCTACTGGCATGCCCTCATCCCATAAGGGGCTATCATCCAGGCCTGAAGAAAATGGATGGCGATAGACGTACAGGCCATTTTCAATCACATTCTCAGTCATCCACCACTGATGCCAACGGGTGATCGACTCATATACCTTTTAGAAAATCCAGCCTGCCGGTTCGCTGGTACAGTTTTAGCGCCGTCCATGCTGCCAGTGGTGGCTTGGTTACATCGGCATCTACCGGCGCAGTTAGGTGGGTGACCAGCCCTTCATCATGTACCGCATCGGGCAGCATGCCATCTTCACGCTGGTGATCCAGAATGATGCGTACCTGATCTTCTGCTAGCCTGGCATCTACATGGCGATAAGCAATCGCATGAAAGAACTGATCCCAATGCCACACGCCGACATAGTGAATTTTTGAGGGTGCCATCGCCACCCGTGTGAAGAAATAGCGCGTGGTAAGCAGCCCTGATCCCATAACCCACCACGCATAATCATACTGGTTGCGATACTGATCAAGCACGTTTGGAGCTGCGTTAAACCATTCCGTCCAACGGGTTTTCACAGCATCAAACACTTCGGATGGCGCTTGCAGGGAACGATTAAAGCCCATACGGGGAGTAATATTCAGCAGCAGTACATCATCAGGCTGTGCATCTAAAAGCATCGAAATAATGAATAAACCGTCGTCTACTGGCTCGATGGTGTTGGCTAAGATACGGGCGTTGGTGGTATAGGCGATATTGCGCTTACCGTGAATCGTGCCGCCGCGCCGATCTG
>CAZBPB010000594.1:861-1987 GCA_964493565.1 uncultured Pleurocapsa sp.
TCGCAGAACGCCACCTCTGCGATCAGCAGTCGGTGACGTGGCATGGACGAGAAAGCGCAAGCCGAAGGTGCCAGAAGGAAGCGCTACCATCAAGGTTTCGGGGTCTTGAAATGTCCAATCAAATACGCCTAGCGGGGCGGTGATGCGAGCCAAATACGGGTAGGTATCCGAGGTGATTTCTTGCGGTGTTCCCTGCGTATCAAGAAATGTAAATTCTTCAATGATCGGCGGGCGCTGACGGTAATGCCCGACTTCTTTTTCCCATTTTGTCCAGCGTTCTGCCAGTCGCACGGAAAGTTGATTGTCCTTGCGAAAGAGCAGCAGTCGTGAGCCTGTATCTGTGAAGGGAATATTGACCAGATCAATGCGGTTATGCAGGTTCTCAAAATTGAACATGTAAGATGCCTACTGTGTACTGGTTCCGCGCAGTATGCCACTCATTCACTAGCCAATCAGTTTTTCATAGGAAATCAGTGTTATATCTTCATATTCGGTAACCTTGACGTTTACAAAACCGAACTTCTCGTAGAAATGCTGATTACGCAGCGCCCAGAGCGGTGTATCCAGCGTCCATTTGTTGGCGGGATAGGTGTTCATCAAAAATTCCATTGCCCTGCTGCCGATCCCCAGATTGTGATATTCGGGGACGATAAAGATCAGGTCAAGGTGAAAATGTCCGTCGCCGAAATTCATCACAACAATGCCACCGATGATTTTATCGTCATCAACTATTTCGAAATAATCATGGTCGGCCAACTTTTGTAAAGCAGTTTCGATATTATCGTAACCCGGCGGCCCACCCAGAGGTACACCGTACAGAACCGTATCGTGGTGAAAGGCAGCAACCTCAGCGTTAACCAGTGCTTCCGCGTCGTTTGGGATGGCGCGCGCAAAGTGAATATTCATTTTCTCCGTCTTTGATGATCAGGCAGAAACACGTTTGAGCCATGCTACCTGAAATGGCGTGAGTCGAAGACTTAATTCGCCATCCATTGAAAGATAACGCTCTCCAGAAAGTAAATCCAACCAGATAGCTGCCCCATCTACCGGAAGCTGAACTGAAACTTCCTGATCGCTGACGTTATGTAGGGCAAGTACATCAGCAGCGCCATCCGGCGAAGAGCGC
>CAZBPB010000595.1:0-1985 GCA_964493565.1 uncultured Pleurocapsa sp.
GGAAGGCGGCAAAACCTACCGTATCGCAATCAGCCCACAGCCAAAAGGGCTTGCCAATATTCGCGCAGTAGAAAGCGTCGAAAACGATCACGCCGATCATGAAGGCATGTTAGCGGTATTCAAAGCCGCTGGTTTCATCAACCCGAAATTGGAACGCATTGATAGTCAGGATAAATACGGCATGGTGGCCTGTGGCGATGCCGATGTGTATGTGCGCCTGCCCAAAGGGGGTAGGGCGCATAAAGTCTGGGATCATGCGGCGGGCATCGCCATTGTGCAGGCGGCAGGCGGCGTCGTCACCGATCTCGATGGCTCGCTGCTCGATTTTTCGCTAGGGCGCACGCTTGCGCACAATAAAGGCATGGTCGTCACCAGCGGCGGCAGCCTGCATGACCGCCTGCTGGAGGCGCTCGCGGCGACAGGGCACGCCTGATCGGATCAATAGTTATCTAAAAACTCATAGAGCTGATGGCGCGTCGGCAGCGCGGGGATCGCGCCCTTAGTCATGGTCGTAATCGCGCCAGCGGCGCAGGCGAAGCGCCCGATCTCCGCCAATTGATCCGCTAAGCTTTCGCCTGCTTCCAGCACCCCGCTGATCAGTGCTGCCATGAAAGCGTCTCCCGCGCCAGTGGTATCTACCGCGTTCACGGCAAAAGCCGGCATAAATATTTCCTGTTCGCGTGTGTACAGCGTCGCGCCTTCCGCCCCGTGTGTGACCGCCAATATCAGCGTCTGCGGGCGAAACAGTGCCATTGCATCGCTGCCGCCGGTCAGAAATTCGAGTTCTTCAGCGCTCACTTTGACGATCTGCGCGTAGTCAAAGCCGATCATCAGCCCTGCATGTGCTGCCTCACGATCCGGCCATAGGTTCATACGCAGGTTAGGATCATAAGAAATGAGCAGGCCGTTATCCCGCGCATATTCAACCGCGGCTAGGGTGGCGCTTCTGCTGGGTTCGCTGATCAGGGTGATTGAGCCAAAATGAAAGACGCGCCGCCCTTGAATCAGGTCAAAGGCCACATCCTCAGGGCGCATCAGCATATCGGCGCTGGGTTTGCGGTAGAAGATGAACGAACGATCCGCGCTGTCGCTTAGCTCAACGAATGCCAGCGCCGTCAGCGCCTCTTGACTGAAGCGCAATCCTTCAATATTTACGCCCGCTTCTTGCAAGGTTTTAGCCAGAAAATGCCCGAACGGATCATCGCCCACCTGCCCAAGAAAAGCGGCAGTATGGTTTAGCCGTGACAGCGCCACCGCAACATTCGCCGGCGCGCCGCCTGCCGCCTTGATGAACTGTGCCGCATCGCCCACCGTTACGCCTTTTTCGGTAGGCACGAAGTCAATCAGCAGTTCCCCGAAGCAAACGACGCTCATAGGCGTTTAGCCCTCAAACCAGATCGGGTTCGTCCATGCCCGCCTGTCCTGCCTATCTCGTATTGTGATCCGGCAGAAGGGGCTGTCGCCCAGTCGTTTCAAATCCAGTTCAATTTCGCTCACGCCGTTAGCATGATGGTAGATGCTGCGGGGGCCAACACCGGTCACGAAGAGATGATCTACGGGCGAACAGCGAATATAGACCTGTGTTCGGCTCAAAAACTGCACATCGTGAATCATCGGGCCGCTGCTGCTGTAATACGAACCGGCCTTCAGCGCGGCTAAAATGGCTTCCGGCGTCAGGCTTTCGCTCTTTACCCACGTCCAGCCCAGCAGCAGATCGTTATGCTGCTCATGAAAATGTGCGTCGTCGGTGGTCAGCGCGAAATAGCGCCGCCCCTGATTCAGCATCGCGTCCAGCATGTACCAACTGTCAATCCGGTCATTGTGATCGCGGGAAATGCCGTTGATCGTCTCAATAGCATGAACCTTGCCCAGCGCAATCACATCAGCTTCGCTCAGGGTATACCAGTTCGGGTGCGCGCAGGCCACAAATGCGCCCGCGTCCATCGCCCGCCGCGCCAGCGCCGGGCCGTCCTCATCGGGTAGGT
>CAZBPB010000596.1:0-1975 GCA_964493565.1 uncultured Pleurocapsa sp.
GCCCGATTGCCGGTTCGCGCCCTCGAGGGGCAAATGCCGAGGAAGATCAGGCACTGGCAGAAGAACTGCTTGCTGATCCGAAAGAACGCGCCGAACATATTATGCTGGTGGACTTAGGGCGAAATGATCTCGGGCGTGTCTGTAAATATGGCACGGTGAAGGTAACCGATTTGATGTTTATTGAGCGCTACTCGCAGATTATGCATATTGTGAGCAACGTGCAGGGCGAACTGCGCGGTGATATGACCGCGTTTGCGTTGTTACGCGCCACTTTTCCCGCAGGCACTTTGAGCGGCGCGCCAAAAGTGCGGGCGATGGAAATTATTGAGGAACTGGAAGGATCGCGGCGCGGGGTCTACGGTGGGGCAGTGGGCTATTTCAGCTTTGACGGCTCTATGGATACGTGCATCACCATTCGCGCGGCTTTGATGAAGCATAACACGTTATACATTCAGGCGGGGGCAGGGCTTGTAGCAGACAGTGTGCCTGCCAATGAATATCAGGAATCAATCAATAAGGCGAAAGCAATGCTGCTGGCAGTACGCCGCGCTGAAGAGGGATTAGCTTAAAAGGGTCTCATCGGGGACTTCCTTATTGAGGAAGAAAGAACGTTCAGAAATCGAATTTGAATGGGCGGATGTTTTGCGCCTTTTGACGAAAGCGTTATCAGTAAGGAGCATTTTGGAGGGTGAATCTTGGTAAGGCGAGTGGTTTTTATTCGCTCAGGCGAGACGGACTGGAACAAGCAGGGGCGGTGGCAGGGATGGGTAGCTTCCCCGCTTAATGAACATGGTAAACAGCAGGCCGAGGCATTAGGGCGGTTTGTGCGGCATATCGGGCTGTCGGCGCTGTATACCAGCGACTTAGAACGCGCGCTGCAAACGGCACAGGCTGTGGCGGCGCAACTGCCTTTTAAACCCGTTCCTGATGAACGACTGCGCGAACGGGCGGTAGGGTTATGGCAGGGCTTGACGGTTCACGAAATGGCGGCGTGGTATCCGGAAGAGCTTGCCCTGCTGTTGAAGGATCGGGAACGATATATCATCCCCGGCGGAGAATCTCGCGTGGATGTGCGTAAACGCATGCGCGGCGCGTTCGAGGACTTCACTAAACGGGACACCGGCGAGACGATAGGTATTCTTTCACATACGGCTGCAATTAAACTGCTGTTGGACGAAATTGTGCCGACGAAGGAAGTCGAAGATTTCGATCTTGGCAACACTTCGGTCACAACTATTCGTCGGAATGGCGGCGGTTGGGAACTGGTAGCCGCAGATGATTTAACGCACCTTGAAGGATTGGCCTCTAGCGCAGTGACAGAACCGGAGGAACGACGATGATTCTGGTAATTGATAATTACGACAGCTTTACCTATAACCTGGTTCAGCTTTTCGGTGAATTAGGCGCGGAACTCTGTGTGTTTCGTAACGATGCGATCTCGGTGAATCAAATTGCCGATCTTGCGCCGAGCCATCTCGTGATTTCACCCGGGCCGGGAACGCCCGATGACAGCGGTGTTTCGCTGGATGTTCTGCGCGATCTTAGCCCGACTATTCCTACGTTGGGGGTATGTTTGGGGCATCAGTCTATCGGGCAAGTTTTTGGCGGGGTGGTGAAACGAGCGCCAAAACTGATGCACGGAAAAACCAGCCTGATTTACCATCAGGGCGAGGGCGTATTTGAAGGCATGGAGTCGCCGTTTGAGGCAACGCGTTATCACAGTTTGATTGTGGAACAGGACACGCTGCCGGACTGCCTGCATATCACCGCGCGCACGATTGATGGTGAAATTATGGGGCTTCAGCACAAAGAACTTCCGATACACGGCGTGCAGTTCCATCCTGAAAGCATTTTAACTTCAGATGGGCGCAGACTTTTGCGGAACTTTGTTGAACTGCGCGAGCGGATTTCCGCATAGAAAGGCGTGATTATGGACATTCAACGCGCGATAGACCTGCTCAGCCGTTTCGGGCAT
>CAZBPB010000597.1:0-1973 GCA_964493565.1 uncultured Pleurocapsa sp.
GAAGAATATCAGCCGTGTGGTCGCCATCAAGGTACTGCCCAGCGCTCTACTCCATGACCCCAGCTTCTATGAACGATTCACCCGTGAAGTAGATGTGATTGCGCACCTTGAGCACCCGCATATCTTGCCGATTTATGACTTTGGCGAATTTGAAGGCACGCCGTATATCGCAATGCGCTATCTTGGCGGCGGCAGCTTAGCGCAAATGGTGCGACGCGGGCTTCCCCCGGTCAGCAGCGTGGTCAAACCGTTCGGTCAGGTGGCTCAAGCGCTGGACTACGCCCACCAGCAGGGCATCATCCACCGCGACCTTAAACCTGCCAATATTTTGCTGGATGAACGCACCAATGCTTATCTCTCTGATTTCGGCATTGCAAAGGTGCTGAATAGTAACCTTACGGGCAGCGCCATCATCGGCACTCCAGCATATATGAGTCCTGAACAGGCGCATGGTCAACCATTGGACGCGCGCTCAGACATTTACGCGATGGGCGTGGTCTTATTTGAACTGCTCACCGGTCGCGAGCCATACGAGGCAGAAACACCGGTCGCGCTGCTGCTCAAGCATATAAATGAGCCGATGCCATCGGTGCGCCAGTTCCGCCCGGAGGTGACGCCAGAGGTCGAACAAATTGTTTATATCGCTACAGCCAAGAATCCGAATGATCGCTTTCCTTCAGCAGGGGACATGGCGCAGGCACTACAAGACGCTGTGCCACAAAGCAGCACGCGCACCCGTGTCCCGCAGATATCGGCTGACACACCCACTCTTGTGCAAGACACTCCGGGGCAAATGACACCCGTCCCTAAAGTAGCAGATCAACCAACTGTGACTACTCCGCCGCCAATGGCGCCGCCACCGCTGACTGCACCTGCCTATGTGCCACAGATGCCACCTGTTTCTGCACCGCAGACCGCGCCCAAATCATCCCGGCGTATTATGCCGTTTATCATTGCAGGGGCAGCCGTGATTGCACTTGTGGTCGTTGGTGGGATTTTGATCGCGATCACCAGTCAACCACCGCCACCGATTTTCGTCACGCCAACGGTAGACGTCGCTGCTGTTAACGCACTGCCCACGGCTGCTGCGAATACGGTGGCATGGGAACAAGCGGCGTATTCGCTCAATGTGCCCGCAGATTGGACGGAAGCCGATCTTTCAACCGAAGGTACTATCGCTCAGGCATGGCATCACGATGAAGATGCGTATATCACGCTTTCGCTGTACGATGTAAATGAGCAGGGCGGCGATTTGCGCGCGCAGATTGAACACTACCAGAGCGAGCATTTTTCGCCAGAAACGGCTTCGTTAATAGATGAGGCTGCCGCGCCAGATGGAACCGTGCGCCGCAGCTACCGCCGCTTTGGTGAAATGTCACCGAATTTTGAAGATGGTCAAACCGATACGTTCTACTGGCAAGATGGCCCGTGGTTTGTAGTGCTAGAGACGTTTTCGGGAGACAGCCTTGGAAATAACAACGTTGAGCTATATCAGCAAGTATTAGATTCAATACGAATCAATACAGCCAGCACCGAAGCGGGTTGAGTTGATTCACACCAAGAGGCGACGACGCATATTCCGGCGCGATTTATCGCGCCGGAATGTTTTTGATTACACGCCTGCAAATGGATTCAAAGGCGCGGTTGGCATCACCGGGGTTGTCCACGCAAATTCCCATGCGGTCGGGGTGGCAGCATCGCCAACTTGCGACCACAACGTAGAAATCGAGCTGTCAGCAGCGCTTACGTAATCCAGCGTGGTTACAGGAATACCGCTGCTGTCGGCGCTGTTTTGCAGCAGCAGGTAGCCGCCGGGCGCGCCGCGAAGCTGAGTGTAGCCGGTGATGCTTTGCAATTCGCTAACCGTTCCTGCACGATCCAACGCTACCCAACGCGCAGGCACTGCGGCATCCAGCGCCCGTTCAGGGTCGTAGGGAGCCATAAGCTGAACGGCAAGGCGGGCACCATCATCA
>CAZBPB010000598.1:0-1945 GCA_964493565.1 uncultured Pleurocapsa sp.
ATTTTCGCCTGACAGCCAATAATTGGACAGAAAAATCGCTTGATAACTACACCGGCAAGATCAAAATTATCAGCGTCGTGCCGTCGTTGGATACCCGCGTTTGTGCCGCCCAGACTCGCCGTTTCAATGAAGAAGCCTCAGCCCTGGGCGAAAATGTGGTTGTCCTCACTGTCAGCGCCGATCTACCTTATGCCCAGCGTCGTTGGTGTGCCGCCGAAGGCATTGATCGTGTCGAGACGCTCTCCGATCACAAAGATATGAATTTCTCTGATGCATTCGGCGTCCACGTTATGCCCATGCGTATTACTCAGCGTTCTGTGTTCGTGATTGACGCCGCTAACATCGTCCGCCATGCCGAATACATCTATGTCATCGGTGATGAAGTCAACTTTGATGCAGCTTTAGGTGCGGCAAAAGCCGCGCTGTAGCATCATTTCAATCATTCTTGTCCTCTCACCTAACATCCTCTGCCTGACAGGGAGGGCAAGGGAGGGCGTATCTAAGAAAGGGTTTCAAAATGAGTGATCCACGTACCGCGAAACTGGCGGATGTTCTGGTCAACTATTCAACTAAGGTGCAGCCCGGCGAATGGGTGGGCATTTTAGGTGACGTGGCTGCGCTGCCCCTCCTGCGCGAGGTATATTCGGCAGTTGTCAAGGCAGGCGGCAATCCTACCCTGTTGCTGTCTGATGAAGCCATGCGCCGTGAGTTTTACCGCTATGCCAATGACGAGCAGGTGAACTGGCTCGATCCAACCATGTCCCTCTACCTCGATAAAGCCGATGTCTATATCCGCGTGAATGCCCCTTCCAACACTCGCGCCATGAGCAATATTGATCCCAAACGCGTCCGTCAGGTTGCTTCAGCACAGGGTGGCTGGTTGGAAACCCGTATGCGCCGTGCCTCAGAAGGCAGCTTCAAGTGGGTAGGCACGCTGTTTCCTACTGAAGCCCTTGCGCAGGACGCAGGCATGAGCCTCGAAGAATACGAAGATTTTGTCTACTCCGCCACCTACGCCAATCATGAGGATCCAGTTGCCGATTGGCAGGCGATGGGCGCTATGCAGCAGCAAAAGATCGATTGGCTAAAGGGTAAAAAGCACATCAAATGCGTTGGCCCAAATATTGATCTCGAACTCTCCATTGATGGTCGTACCTTCATCAATGCCTGTGGTGAGCGCAATATGCCCGATGGTGAAATTTTCACCGGCCCGGTGGAAGAGTCCGTTCAAGGTTGGGTACGCTTCAGTTATCCCTCGATCAAGGATGGCCGCGCTGTAGAAGGCATTGAACTCAAGTTTGTAGATGGTCGCGTTGAAGAAGCCAGCTCTAGAACCAATCAGGATTTGCTCATCGCTCAGCTAGATGCTGATTCTCGCTCTCGTTATCTCGGCGAATTTGCAATCGGCACCAACTTCGGCATCAACAAATTCACCGGTCAGATTCTATATGACGAGAAGATCGGCGGCACCGTCCACATGGCCATTGGCTTCGGCTATCCCGATACCGGCAGCATCAACAAAAGCAGCGTCCATTGGGACATGATCTGCGATATGCGTACCGATAGCGAGATCTACGTAGATGGCGAGCTGTTCTATAAGAACGGTGAGTTTACCGTCTAAACTTGATCACAGTCATTATCCCCATCCTTCCTCCCCTCCCTATTGCAAATGGGGGAGGGGAAGAAGCCGCTTGAAAATTCTAAACCTGATGCGACCATTTGATCAAACAAATGTTCAAACAAATGTTCGCCATTTTATTCGCAAAGTGTGATAACCTGCATTTGGAGTCAGCACATTAACTGCGATTGCGTCAATGCCCTGGCGAAGGCCAATCTCCTGTACGACCTTCGCCGCCATAGTTCCCGTAATTTGGCGATGAAAAATATTTGTTTCGCCGCCGCCGTCGCCGCCATTCCCGATTAGCTCTAATTTCGACATATAGCA
>CAZBPB010000599.1:0-1945 GCA_964493565.1 uncultured Pleurocapsa sp.
GATTAAGGAACGCAATGGACGCGGACAGCCTGTACTGGTGGGTACTGTTGCCATTGAGACCAGCGAACGCCTCGGCAAGATGCTTGGAAAGGCGGGCATTCCGCATCAAGTATTGAACGCTAAGCAGCATGAGCGCGAGGCCGAGATCATCACACAGGCAGGCCGACCGGGCATGGTCACGATTGCTACCAACATGGCCGGTCGCGGCGTGGACATTCTGCTTGGCGGTAATCCCGATGGTCTGGCGCGTCAGGCGCTGCGCAAGCAGAACATTGAAGTGACTGCTGCCACTCCTGACCAATGGAAAGAAGCATTTGGCACCGCAAAGGCACAAACCGAAGCGGATAAGGTCAAGGTGGTTGAACAGGGCGGCCTGTTCGTGCTTGGTACAGAGCGCCACGAAGCCCGTCGTATTGACAACCAGCTTCGCGGTCGCGCAGGCCGTCAGGGCGATCCCGGCGAATCTCGCTTCTTCTTAAGCCTTGAGGACGAATTGATGCGTCGCTTCGGCGGCGACCGCGTGAAGGGCTTCATGAAATTCGCTGGCTTGCAGCCGGATGAACCGCTGGAAGCGAGCATCGTCAGCCGGGCCATTGCGCAGGCGCAAACCCGCGTTGAGGGGTACAACTTTGACATCCGCAAACGGGTGTTGGAATACGACGACGTGGTGAATAAGCAGCGTGAGGTCATTTACCGCCAGCGCCGTGAACTGCTGGAGCGTGAAGACATACGCGCAGAGTATATGAAGACGCTGGATGACCAGATCGCCAAAGTGGTAGATGCGCATACTGAAGATGCCGAAAACCCCGATATGTGGGAAATCGAAGAGATGCACCAGCGCCTTTTCACGCTGTTCCCGGTGCCGGTAGATGTGAACCCGGAAACTATGCGGGGCAAACCGCTGGATGAACTGGATGAGATGGTCGTCAATGCCGCCCATACCAGTTATGAGCGCAAGGTGGCTGAGCTTGGCGATGAATTGATGAAGCGTTATGAACGCGCAGTCATGCTATACGCCATTGACCGCCATTGGCGCCGCCACCTGACCGATCTGGACGTGCTGCGGGAAGGTATCGGCTTAATGGCGATAGCCCAACGCGATCCGTTAGTGGAATATAAGCGCGAAGCCTTTGGCATGTGGCAGGATTTACAGGATCAAATTCAGGTAGATGCGCTGCGTAATATCTTCCGTGTTGCTCCACCGAATACGCAGCAGGCACAACGCCGCCCACCGGTGATATCGGCTGTGCGCAACATTCAAGCCGTACATGCCAATGCCAGCGCGGTTGGTAGAACCCAGACGAAGCCCGAGCCGGTGCGTAAGGCGGATAAGAAGCCCGGTCGCAATGACTTGTGCTGGTGCGGCAGCGGCAAGAAGTACAAAGATTGTCACCTGAAAGAAGACCAGTTGAAATCGGTCAACCGGGGCTAATATCTTCAACCCCGGCTGCATATAAGCAGCGATTGGCGCGAGGAGAAAGCTCCTTGTGCAAAAGGGGTGCATACGATTTTAGGGCAGGGTACAAGTTGAGGGGTAAGAGATCTCTTGCCCCTCTCACAAACGTAACAGACGACATTTCGTAATTCTGAAATAAGCATAAATATGATTACATCATCCAACTCTGATGAAGCGCGGCTAAACTGGTTCGTGTTCAAATATCTGGATACACTGCCGAAGTGGGATGTTGGCCGCTTCTTCAATGAGAATCCATTCACGGTTGAAACCGCCGAAACGGTTGCTGCACTTAGCCGCCGTTCTCCTGAACAGGTTGCCAGAGTTTTGCATGAGATGGCGGCGGATGGCTTGATCGTTGAAGAACCACGCGAGCAAATTAACACCTATCGCCTCTCTGAGGATGGACAGCTTCGGGCGTTATTGTCGGCATTTTTCCTCGCTTGCGATGATCGCGAATTTCGTGCCCGAATGCTGCACGATGTGATCGAA
>CAZBPB010000600.1:0-1938 GCA_964493565.1 uncultured Pleurocapsa sp.
CCAGAACTCCAGCGACATTCACGCCCGCATGATGCACCTACTTTTACTGTGGGCCGCGGCTGATGATCACGCGGTGCTGCAGGCCGCCGAACAGCTTATCGCGATTGATCCGCAAAATGCGCTGGCTTACCTGATGCGCGGTTCCTCAAACCAGTATCTTGGTGATCGCATTACCCCGGCGGCAGATTTTCAGATGGCGCTCAATGTAGGCGGCGAAAACCCCGATGTCTACAGCATTATTGGCTCAACCTACGCGCAGACGCAGGATATCAGCAATGCCTACATGGCGCTGGATCGCGCGTTGATGCTCGACCCTAACCATGCTCGCAGCTACTATTTTCGCGGGCTAACGTATATGAATGATAACAACCTGAATGCTGCTGTGCGTGATTTCAGCACCGCCATAGCCTTTGACCCCACCTACTACGATGCCTTCTTTGATCGTGGGCAGGCATACGCACAGCAAAATAACTATGATGCCGCTATTCAGGATTTTTCGGCGGCGCTAACGCAGTTCCCGAGTTTCAAGTTAGCCTATATCCGCCGCGGCGTGGTGCAGGAATGGGATGGCAATATCACCGACGCGTTGGGCGATTATGTGCAGTATATCAACCTGAATACCCGCCAGTTCTTGCCGCCCCAGGTGGCGCAGAACGGCAGCAGCGCAGTCAACCTTCAACCATTTGCTACAGCGCAGTTGCAAATTACCCTGAATGCCGGGCAAACATTGAGCGTGACCACGGCTTCCAGCAGCGTAGATGCCATGATTGTGGTGATTGCACCTGATGGCGCAACTCCACTGGCAGGCAGCGACGATCCGGCTCCTGGCCAGCGCACGCCGGTCATTCAGGGCTGGCAGGCGCCGACGCAGGGCGTATATACGCTGTATGTCACCTCATCCGATCCCGGACGCGCCAATCAGGGTCTGGTAGATGTGCAGATAAGCATCATCTAATTTTTAAGGCTTCTAAAAATCTGCTGCGGTTCGCTCAATCGTTACACCAACCGAATCGGTGAAGCGCAGCGCGCCGGGTTTTTCTACTGTTACCGCAATATGCGCGACGCCACATTCCAGAATTGCCACTTTCGCAATGCCCGTCGCCAGCGCTTCCACCGTTTTATAGTGCGATGCTTCAACATGCCGGATTACCGCTTTATTCACGGTGCGGTAGTTCAAAATATCGTCCGGATCGTCACTTTCCCCGCCTTTGCGTAAATCGGTAAACAGCGTCATATGAATAAGCACGTCCTGCTTATCTTTAAGTTCGTGTTCGCTGAAACCGATCATGCAGCGCAGGCGCAGCCCGTGAATTTCAATGCGATCACTCATCACTTTCATCCTCAATTTCAGGCAGGTATTTGCGTAAAGCAGCAGGTACGCGCCGACGACTTTCCTTCGCCATCATCAGCGTCATGCCCATTGAAACCAGCGTGTTGGTCAGCAAAAAGAACAGCCCTTCTTCCAGTGGAAGTTTGCCGCCAATATGTATGTTCACAGACTTTTCAGGATTGATTGCCCACGTGCCGCTGTCAATCGCCAGCGAATCGGCAGCGCCTAAATACAGCGTTGAGGGGATCAACCCCAGCGCCACCAACTTACGATGCCGCCATAGAATATCCCCGCCAAATGCCGCCTGAAACATGATTGGCAGCAGTGCCCATGAAAGCGTCAGGCTCAAATAAGCGCGTGTTTTCGGGCCGCGCAGCAGCGTCCAAACGCTCCACGCCCACACGCCTGCCAATGCCGCAGTCATCCCCGCGCGGATCAACAGCGGATTCGCCGGTTTGTTCTGTGAAACAGGCAGATAGCGCGCCAGCGTGGTCATCCATGTGCCGGTCAGCAGCGTTTGCAGCACGAAGAAGCTGTATTCTTCAATCGGCACATAGCCGAGGATCAGCCCGGTGACAAGCTTCGGGTCATACCACCAGACGCGGGTG
>CAZBPB010000601.1:0-586 GCA_964493565.1 uncultured Pleurocapsa sp.
TGAGCATACACTTGCAGCCAGAGGACGCTATTGTTTTTGGCAATGACTCGTGCGACGAAATTTCGCCGCTCTCCTTGTGAGAGCTTTTGTACCTCGCTGAGCACTACCGGCAGATCTTCCGGATATACCAGCGACCTAAGCGTCCTGTCCATGTTGGTCAGCGAGTTATAGCCGAGCACTTTTTCCAGCGCGCCGGCAGTCCATTCTGTGACCAACCTTCCGTTCGCTGACGGGCGCAGCTTGAACACAAAATCGCTGGCAAGTTCGGTCATGGTGCGGTAACGGGCTTCGCGTTCGGCGCGGTCTGCTTCTGCCAACTGGCGCGCGCGCCGGTCTGCGCCGGTGAGAATGGCGAAAATGATTGATAGGCTGGCAATGAAGATTCCGATCAGCAAGCTGAACAGTAAACTATTGGTCGGGTTCTGGCTGACGCGCATCACCAGCAGAAAGACCATGGTAAGCGCAAACAGCCCGTACACGTACTTTTGCGGCAGTACGTGCTGGGCTACCAGCAGCGCCATCAGCGGATACTGCACCAGCGCGGCCACCAGTAAAAAAGAAAGCTGCTGCTGTAAACCGAAATAGG
>CAZBPB010000601.1:596-1538 GCA_964493565.1 uncultured Pleurocapsa sp.
GGCTAAGGGGGCAGTAAACCAGAGGACGGCCACCAGCACCCACTTTCCGATCTGATATTTCCCCTGCCAGTAGAGGGCATAGCAGATTGTCAGGCCAGTTAGGGTGGGCACAAAGATGTATCCGCGTTCGGATTCGGCATAGAGTAGGATAGCTTCCAGCAGCGTAATCGGGATTAGCGCCAGCAGCAGTTTGAGAATGCCGCGAATACGCGTGAGCGCGATCTCATCAAAATGCTGCGCGCGCGGTTCTGTGAGCAGGCGCAAAAAGCGCGCGCCTGCGCGGGATTCTCCCTGTATTTTCGCTGGTGGTTCGATTGTCATGGCGCGGAATATCCTGGCAGAGCGTCGCTATGCTATACTTAATCCTACGCATAGTTCAACTTCGACAGAGTAATGGTTTTCCACCGTTTATTACGACAGCTTAATCCTTTTCGACTTCCCGGCACTGGCTGGCGTTATTTCATCAATTGGCGCCGCCGCCGCCACAAAGACCTCGACTACATTCTGCTCAATCTTCCGGCGAACATGCCCGCATTACCGGAAGAACGCGATTTCATTCAGCGGCGTTTGTTCGGCAAGCCGCCGCTCAGCCTGTGGGAACTGAAGCTGGCTTTTGAGCGATTGGCTGCTGACCCGCGCCCTAAAGGAATTGTGATTTCGCTGCATGGGCTGGAGATGTCGCTGGCTGACCTGCAAACTTTGCGTGGGATGCTGCAATTTTTGCGCGAGCGCGGCAAGCGGGTGATCGTTCACGCCCAGCTTTACAGCACCGCGCAGTATTACCTTGCCAGCGCCGCCGATGTAATACTGCTTCAGCCTTCAGGTGACTTTATGGTGACGGGTATTGCTGCGGAAGCCTATTTTCTCAAAGATGCGCTGGCGCAGGTGGGTGTAACCGTTGATGTGATCGCCATCACCCCGTATAAAGGCGCATTCGATCAA
>CAZBPB010000601.1:1548-1931 GCA_964493565.1 uncultured Pleurocapsa sp.
GCCCAACTGGAATGGCTGCTGGATTCCCGCTATCAGCAGATTGTGCGCGGAATCGCTGAAGGCCGGGGGATGACGGTTGAAAACGTGCAGGCGATGATTGACCAATCCCCGCAGATAGACTCGGTGGTGCTGGCGGAAAAATATGTAGACGCGCTGGTATATGAAAACGAACTGCCGTCCTACCTGAACGTAAAACGGCTGGTTGGCTGGGACGAGGCAAAGCGCAAGCTGTATGGGCAAGCGCCAAAACCCTATAGTGAAAAGTATGTCGCCTTGCTGCGGGTTGCGGGGATGATGGTTCCCGGCGAAAGCGGGGGCACGCCCGGCGATGTGCCGATACCGGTGCCGGTGCCGTTTGTTGGTGAAGACCGCAGCGGGGATAT
>CAZBPB010000602.1:0-1930 GCA_964493565.1 uncultured Pleurocapsa sp.
TAGTTTCACCAACAATGGCAGCGACATCACTGCCTATATTAATCAGTCGCAATCCGAATGGATGCCGGATGGCGTGACTTTTGTAGAGCAGGATGGGCACCGTCTGTTCATTCCCGCCAGCGTGTTTACTGGTGGACGCTAATTGAGCAAACTACATTTCTTGGAGTGGTGGGTTGTTACCTGTACTCACACGGGTTGGCGTGAGCAATCCATTTTGACGCGCGATCTACGCGCATATTGCTCTCCCCTGAAGGATTCCAAATCGCTGCTCAACTTGCCGGAGGTTGCGGCAAGGGCTACACTGGAAACGTCCTCATCCTTCCACTAAGTCGTTTCAGGACGAAATTACCACTGCAAAAGGGAGATGCGTCCCATGCTAGACCGTGCCGCAGAAATGGCAGCAATTGCCGATCAGGTGTTGATCTGCCAGAAATGCGATCTTTTCAAAACGCGCACTAGAGCGGTGCCGGGTTATGGCGATATCAACGCTGAAATCCTGTTCATTGGTGAAGGGCCGGGCTTTCATGAAGATAAGCAGGGTCTGCCTTTTGTCGGACGTTCTGGCGATTATCTCGATAAACTGCTGGCGATGATCAATTTGAACCGCACGCAGGTGTTCATCACCAACGTGGTCAAATGTCGCCCGCCAGAAAACCGTGATCCGATGCCCGATGAAATCCTCTCTTGTAAGCCTTATCTGGATAAGCAGGAAACGCTGATTGACCCGCTGATCATTGTCACGCTTGGGCGCTTCAGCATGGCGCGTTATTTCCCCGGCGGCAAGATCACGCAAATTCACGGTAAGCCAAAATTTGATGAGCGCGTGGCCTACTACCCGCTGTTTCATCCGGCGGCGGTGCTGCGTAACCCCGGCTTGCAAGAGACGATGGCGCAGGATTTCAAACGCATTCTAGAGGTGATCGAGGAAGTGAAGCAGCGTCGTGGGACTGGTTCTGCGCCGAAGAAACTGGATGCCGATGAACCACCGATGTCTGAGAATAAACCTGATAAGCCAACGCAGCTCTCGATGTTTTAACGCCCTTGACTAACTCCTTTCTCTCAGAGTGGGAAAGTTGCGTTGGGTAAGTGAGAGCTATTTGAAAGTGGCTTTTTAGAAGTTTAGCGATAGCGATATTTTGGAGTCAGCCGAATGGCAAAGTTCTGCCAGTCAATCAGCGACGATTTGCAGAAATTCATTCACAAGCAGCACATGTTTTTTGTGGCGAGCGCGCCGCTCAGCGCCAATGGACATGTGAATGTTTCACCTAAAGGGCAGGATTGTTTTCGCATCCTTTCAGCTAATCGCGTCGCTTATCTGGATTTGACCGGCAGTGGCAACGAAACTTCGGCGCATCTGCTGGAAAATGGGCGCATCACCTTTATGTTTTGCGCGGTTGAAGGCCCGCCTAATATTTTACGGTTGTATGGTGAAGGCCATACGGTATTGCCATATACGCCGGAATGGGATGAGTTCAGCCCGCTTTTTACGATGATTATTGGTGCGCGGCAAATCATCGTTGCCGATATACACATGGTGCAGACCTCGTGCGGCTATGCAGTGCCGTTTTATGACTACAAAGGCGAGCGTGACCAACTGCGCAAGTGGTCGGAGCACAAAGGCGAAGAAGGGCTTGAACAGTACTGGCAGGAGAAAAACCTGTGCAGCATTGATAAGCTCCCTTCGGCATTGGCGGCACATGGAGGAGAGAACATTTAGACGGAGAGGATCACGCGTATATCCTCTCAATGCCTAAGACTTGATAACCGTAGAGACGCGACATGTCGCACCCATTTTGGGTCAAATACAGGAGCAGTACTATGAAGCGCATACTATTTCCCATCACGCTAATCGTCATTCTGCTCCTCCTCGCTGTTCCCATCTTCGCCCAGTCAGGCGAAACGCCGATGACGCGATTTCTGGAAGCCAACG
>CAZBPB010000603.1:0-1929 GCA_964493565.1 uncultured Pleurocapsa sp.
CGCTTGCCGCCGCCAAGCAAAAAAGGCACGACGAGCAGTTGAAGTTCGTCTACAAGCCCGGCCCGGATCGCCTGTGCTGCCAGATGTGGGCCAGCTATCGAAATATCGTGGGATAATTGAGCCTTCAGATCGCGAACCGCCTGCGGCTCAAACTCCCGCTCGAGACGGGTTTTGGGCGTGGAGACGGTCTCTAGCGTTCTGGAATAGACGATCTTATCGGCTGCCTGCCAGATCTGCGCGAAGTTCATCATGTCTGATGTCTGATCAGGCGAAACGTCAGACGTTTCCCAAATCGTCATCATCTCATAGTTCTTGCGTCCATAGAGATACGTGCCGATGGGGCGGTGCACATCGTTGATGACAGCGTATACCTCCTCATCTGGCGTTGACCAATCCATGCTGTCGGATTCACCTGCGATAAAGCCATCCAGCGACATGGGCATAAAGTAGATCAGTTTGGACATAGCGCGGCCTCTCTATTGGGTCACGGGTGCGAGCGTGATTTGCAAACCGCCTCTTAAGCCGCAGGGATGAGAGGAGGGCAGTAGATTTTCGTAAAGTTAAGCACTCGCTGCTTCGCGGTTCGATATCAGATGGTTCAGGATGAAAATGCTTGCGCGCAGATAGTGTAATCAGTATATAATTTAAGGGGACGCTGAAACAGTAACATTAAATTAGTAGATAGTCATTAGTGGAGGCATTGATGGGACAACCTGCTGCCAAACAAGGCGATTCCGTTTTTGGCGTGGATATTCATATTATTATGATTCCTTCTCCCGGCGGGCCTGTGCCCACTCCGCTGCCTCACCCCTTTAACGGGAAAATTATGAGTGGATGCAGCACCGACGTGAAGATTCAGGGGATGGGCGCCGCGACCAAAGACAGTGTTGCCGTAAATAACCCTCCACATATCCCACAGGGCGGGCCATTCCAGAAGCCGCCATCCAATCAGGGTAAGGTACTCATGGGCAGCATGACGGTGTTTATCAACGGTAAACCCGCTGCGCGTGTAGGCGATCAGGTCATGACCTGTAACGACCCGGCAGATGCGCCAACCTGCACCATCATTCCGCCAGGAACTCCAACGGTGTTGATCGGCTAACCAGTTCGGGTTAGTGGCTTTCTATAAAGCCTCATTCAAAATAACGAAAGACACTTCAAGACATCTTTGAGGTGTTTTTTATTTTAGCCGCGCGTTAATGCATTAGTGAGGCTCAATGCCAGCCTATTGACGGCTTGAGCATCGGGCGAACTGACGCAGACACTCGTTTTCTTTCAGGTGGGGCTGCCTCATCATAATTGACGGGTGTTCTCTTTGCGCCGGGCGAACTGCCGCGATACGCTGGATGTCCGTTGAACGTTGAGGAGAGTTAGGATGACCGTAAAGATCACGGTTTTAAGCGAGAACACATCCGGTACCGCGGAAGGGCTGCTGGCTGAACACGGGCTTTCGCTGTATATCGAGAAAGACGAACATCGTATCCTTTTCGATACCGGGCAGGCTAGCCCGGTGCTTTTGAACAATGCGAATAAGCTGGGGGTTGATCTCAAGCAGGTGGATGCAGTGGTCATCAGTCACGGACATTCGGATCACGCTGGCGGGCTTGCCAATTTTTTGATGTTGAACAAGCGTGACATTCCTGTTTACGTGCATCCACTGGTGTTTGAAGAAAAATTCTCAATTCAGCCGGGGACGAACAATACCGATATTCTACGCGATACCAGCGTGCGTTTTAGCCGGAGCTTCCTTGAATCTTACGGGGCAAAGTTTGAGGAAGCAGCTGAACCGCGCGAGATTTTTCCAGATGTATTGCTGACCGGGCAAATTCCGCGCGTCATTGACTTTGAGAATGTGGATACACCGCTGCGTGTGCGGCGTAATGGCGAGTTGATCCATGATGACGTGCTGGACGAACACAGCATTATTAT
>CAZBPB010000604.1:0-1921 GCA_964493565.1 uncultured Pleurocapsa sp.
TCGAAGTGGTTGACCTGCACAGGCGCGCCGCGAAAGTGGCGATGGCGCTGCAAACCCGCCCGCAGTTTTACAATTTACGCACGCACATCAACACCCGCGAGATCGTCAAGACGAGCCGGATGGTGAGCAACTACACCGGGATGCACGTCCAACCGAACAAAGCGATTGTCGGCACGAACGCGTTTGCCCACGAGGCAGGTATTCACCAAGATGGGATGCTGAAGAACGCCAGCACCTTCGAGATCATGACCGCTGAGAGCGTCGGTTGGTCGCAGAGCCGGCTGGTGCTGGGCAAGCACAGCGGGCGGCATGCGCTGAAGGTGCGCTTGCAGGAACTGGGCTATGAGCTGGACAAAGATCAGGTGAACGCGATCTTTGAACGGTTCAAGGTGCTGGCTGACGCGAAGAAGAATGTGACGGATGCCGATCTTGAGGCGCTGATGACGGATGAGCTTCATCGCCCGGTGGAATATTTCAAGCTGGAAGAAATTCAGGTGACCTGCGGCACGATGGGCATGCCGACGGCGACAACCAAGATGAGCAACCCTGAAGGCGAAACGCTGATTCGCGCGGCGGTGGGAACGGGGCCGGTGGATGCCTGCTACCGGGCCGTTGACGCAGTTGTACAATGCCCGAATACGCTGATTGAGTACAGCGTTCACAGCGTGACGGCGGGGATTGATGCGCTGGGCGAGGTGACGGTACGGATCGCTGATCCGGACACGGGGCGCTCGTTCGGCGGGTATGGCGCGGACGATGATATTATCGTCGCCAGTGTGAAGGCCTATTTAGCGGCGCTGAACCGGATGGTTGCGGGGCTGGGCTTAGGCACGCAGGTGAAACCCGAAGGCGAGGCGGCGACGGTCGCCATTGGGGATTAGGGGGCTGGAAATGGTCAACGCAATCTCGGATTTGTGGGGCGAGCAGGTCATTGAAGAGGGCGTGAGCTTTGAGGACTTCATCACACGCTATGACGGGCAGTGGGTTGAATGGATCAATGGAGCAGTTATCGCAATATCGCCAATTAACCAGCAGCACGAGAACATTCGGGACTATCTGCGGGATATGTTTCGCGCCTATTTTGCGCTGAACCCGATTGGGGTGATCACGGGCGAACCGCAGACGATGAGACTGCCAACTATTGCGAGCGGGCGTTCGCCGGATTTATTCATTGTGCTGAACGAAAATCAGCAGCGATTTCATAAGACTTACATGGATGGCCCGGCAAATATCGTGATTGAGATCGCTTCGCCCACCACTGCGGCGATTGATCGCGGCAAGAAGTTTGTGGAGTATGAGCAGGGCGGGGTGCAAGAATACTGGGTGATTGACGGCAGCCGGAAGGATGCGCAATTTTACCGCCTGAATGATGAGGGCGTGTATCTCGCGTATTCAGAAGATGCGGACGGATTTTACGAGTCGCCACAGCTTGCGCGATTGACGCTGCATGTGCCGACGCTGTGGGAAGATGAACTGCCGAATATTCTTCAGATCGTTCAATCTGTGCGGGCGATGTGGGAAGCGAAGTAACGGATATGATGGATGTGAAGGCGTCGGTACAGCGCCAATTTGGAAACGCCGCCGAAAATTACGCGGCGAGCGCGGTGCATGCACAGGGCGCCGACCTAACGCAGATGGTTGAACTGGCGGCGCTGACCGGCAGCGAGACGGTATTGGATGCGGGATGCGGGGCGGGGCATACGGCGCTGGCTTTTGCGCCGCACAGCGCACAGGTGACGGCGTATGACCTGACGGAAACGATGCTGGCACAGGTGGAGCGGCTGGCGAATGCGCGCGGGCTGACCAATATAGAGACGCGGCAGGGCGATGTTGAGGCGCTGCCGTTTGGAGATGCCAGTTTCGACCTTGTGGTGACGCGATACAGCGCGCATCATTGGCCGAACCCGACGGCGGCGCTGCG
>CAZBPB010000605.1:0-242 GCA_964493565.1 uncultured Pleurocapsa sp.
ACAATGGCTTGAATAACCGTCGGATCATCGCCGTCGAGGTTTTCCGGCCCGCCTTTGCCGACGATGTAAGCCATTGTGTGCAGGCGTTCGATTTCCGTCGCCATGCCCTGAAACCAGTCGGCAACGTGCAATCGCCCTTCGACCAGTTCGGTTGCCAGCACTTCAACGCGCAGATGAAAGCGATTGGCATATGTGCGAAAAGCGGTGGTGTTGACGCGTTTGAAGTTTGGTGCTTTCGCCAT
>CAZBPB010000605.1:341-1911 GCA_964493565.1 uncultured Pleurocapsa sp.
ATAGCTTATGCTCCAGTTGTAGCAACCGGTGCGGGCTGCTGATCGTCTTCGCCAAGTAGTTCCTCGTAGATAGTTGCAAGGTTTTGAACATCATCAGGCGTGTCAGGATTAGCGGATGGTTGAACATCTTCGGGCTGCTCGCCGTCACCTTCAAGGTCGCGCATTTGTTGCAGGGTTTCTTCGATGGTTTTCTGGTCATAACCCATTTCTTCAAGCACCAATCGCGCATAGGGTTCGGGAAGACCACTAGCCGTTTGCAGGGCGCTGATGCGATCTGTTGTACCAATCGTGTCGGGAATGACCGGACGTTCTTTGACCGCTAATTCCATGTCGCCAGCATCGTAGCTGTCGAGGTCAAAGCCTTCAAAACCCTTATATCCACGAAACCCGCCAATGCTCACGGCCATCTGTATTGCGCGAGCCAGACCATCGTCATAGTTGCCACGCATTTCCTCAATGCGTGAGATGGCATCAGAATAGACCGTCCGGATGCCCGGAGCGGTGTAGTCGCCACCGTTTTCACGAATACGCTGCAAAGCCAGTTCCGGAAGGTCTTTCTCCAGTTCGATCAGCATCTTGTCAATGTCTGCAAGAGCAGCTTCAATCGGCAGTGGGGAAACCACTGGATTGATTGCGCCGCCTAATGGCAGACGTATCAACGGCACCTGATCGCGGTTGTTTTCATCCTTCTGAAATTCGATTTTTTGCCCCTGGGCAACGCCGCTAACGGCATACATCGCCAGCACAATTTTTCTTACCTGATCGTTCACCAGACTGGCAATATCATTGATCTCGTCTATCTTGGGGGTGCAGTTGTAGAAGGCATTCGCGCCAAAGGCTTTATTAATGTCCTGATGCAGCGTGTGAATGACCGGCACGAAGCCATATTCGTTATCCCACTCACTGATCGGCTTGCCATCCACATCCCAGTGAAAGGCGTAAGGCAAGTTCTGCCGGAAGGTTTGCCACTTCTCTTTGTCAATGTGTTCTTTGTAGGTGACGATGCCGCCTTTGCGCTCTGGATCTTCCTTCCGATAAACAATATCAATCGAAACGATATTGCCTACGCTGTCATACTCGGTTTTCGCTACCTTCGATGGGTGAAGGATTTCCAGTCTCACCCGCCCCTTATCCGGCTCATCCACGACCTTGATGAAGCTGTCGCCGTAGAGTGCGCCATTACGTGGGAAGAGGGTCTTTTGCGCCTGCCAGCGTGACCACTTGAATAAGGTAGTGATTGCCGTCAGCAGTGCCTCATTCTCAAATGACAGCGGGATCGCGCCGTTTTCCAGTGTTTGGGTGTTGATGTTGCCGCCGTACACATACCCGGCGATCAGTGCCACTTCACGGGCGACGGGGTTGTAGATAGATCGAATGTGCTTGTACAGGTTGCGACTGAGCTTGTGCGCGGAACTGGAGGCGGTGATCGACGAAAAGACGGTGTTATTCTCATAAGCCGCATACAGGTCATAGCGAACCTGACGGGCGGCCAAACTATCCCACGTCGCCTGATCGGTGGGTACAAGATTGTTTTCGTTGAACGTCGTCCACGCGGCCTCTGCAGCTCTCA
>CAZBPB010000606.1:0-1910 GCA_964493565.1 uncultured Pleurocapsa sp.
CCAGCGCAACTGCTGCATGACTTCAAACATGATGGTCTTCTGACCCTCCAGACGGAAGGGGTTCACTGAATTCAGGACGTAAATGCCGAGTTCAGCGGAAAGCTGGCGCACGAGCTGGATATTGCGGTCAAAGTCTGCATCCACGCGGATGCAGGTTGCGCCATAAGCAACGGCCTGCGCGAGTTTGCCGACGGCGATCTGCTTATTTTGAAACAGGACGATGCCTTGCAGGCCGGCGAAAGCTGCGTAAGAGGCGAGCGAGGCTGAGGTGTTGCCGGTGGAGGCACAGGCAACGCGGTTCATACCTAACATACGCGCCTGAGAGACGCCGCCAGTCATGCCGCGATCTTTGAAGGAACCCGTCGGGTTTTCACCTTCATGCTTCAGGTAAAGTGTTTTGACTCCGGCAAAATCGGCAAGGCCTTGATGTTTATAGAGGTTGGTATTGCCTTCAGGACGGCTGACGACAAGGTTGAAAGGGATTTCAGGATTGACCAGTTCTTTATAACGCCAGACGCCGCTGTTATAGGGTGCATCCAGCGAGCCAAGCCGCGAGTCGAACAATTCACGCGAGACTTGTGAACGGAGCGCATCGAGATCATGGGTAACGTCCAGCAATCCACCGCAAGTCGAACAGGTGTAGATGACCTGTGTCGTTGGGTATTGCTGTCCGCAGTCCATACATTGTAAGATGCTGCCCATGATTTGCCTCGTTGTACGCCGATTTGCCTAAAAGGATAACATTGCTGATGCCGTTGTCTAGTGCAGAGGCGTTCGCGCCCGCTACCGTTGCCAATTTAGGCGTGGGTTTTGACATACTGGGGCTGGCGGTGGATGGCGCAGGGGATACGGTTCGGGCTGAACTGACAGATACTCCCGGTGTAGTTATCCGCGAGATTACTGGCGATAACGGCAAACTTCCGCTCGATCCACTGAAAAATACGGCGGGTATTGCGGCGGCTTCGGTACTGAAAGCCGTCAATGCTACTCAGGGCGTGGCGCTGGTGATCCGCAAGGGGCTGCCGCTCGCCAGCGGGTTGGGGAGCAGCGCGGCAAGCGCGGTTGCAGGCGCAGCGGCGGCTAACGCTTGTTTGGGCGAACCACTTACACAGGATCAACTGCTAGAACATGCGCTGGAAGGCGAGGCGGCTGTAAGCGGCTATCATGCTGATAATGTGGCACCGTGCCTGTTTGGTGGAATCACGCTTTCATTTGGCGTGACGGCAGGAGAGATCGCGCGATTGCCCGTACCTGAGGGGCTGCATCTAGCATTGATTACGCCGCATATTGAAGTGCCGACGGCGAAAGCGCGGGCGGTGCTTCCGGCGAGTGTGCCGCTGAAAACCATGGTCAAGCAAACCGCAGGCGTGGCGCGGCTGATGAATGCGATTTATCAGGGGAACGTCGCGCAGATGGCGGCAGCGATGGAAATGGATACGGTGGTGGAGCCAGCGCGTTCACATCTCATCCCGCATATTTCCGAAGCGCGGGTACTGGCAAAAGAAGCTGGCGCACTGGCGCTGGTGATCAGCGGTGCCGGGCCAACCCTGTGCGCGGTGTGCGAGGATGTTGACGCGGCGTTGTTGACTGCACAGGTAGTGACGGCACTTTATGAGGATGCCGGAATTGGCGCGGATAGGCGAGTGGGGACGGTGCTAGAGGGCGGCGCCTACGTTCGATAGTGGACGCTGGAGGCCGGGACGTCTGGCTACGTGAAAAACACCCTGTATGGGGGACTAAGTGAAATGATTGGCGATTTGCAGTCCTCGCCCTCAACCCGCCTTCCTCAGATGGACGGGCGGTAGGAGCAAAGAGGATTCGGCGTTTCCTCTCCCAAGTCGCACTTGACCATTTGTGGGAGTGGGGACTTTCGAGGATAATGCCTGATGATAACCTCACCCCTCATTCCC
>CAZBPB010000607.1:0-1906 GCA_964493565.1 uncultured Pleurocapsa sp.
GGGTATCGCTGCATTTCGATCATCGGCATAAACAGTAATATTGACCATGCTGAAGCCAGCGCGCCTGCTAGCCACCATGCCCGATCCGTTTGCACTAACCCTCTAAAGAACAGTGTTTCGCCAAGCGGCAGCACAAAGACCACCAGCGCCAGCACCGAGCCAACCGGCAGTTGTATCAGGCTGTCGCCGCTGCCGGTTCTAAAGACCAGTTCAACCGTCGTTTGCAATGTCGTCCCGCCGACGACCAGCAGCGGCACACCCAGCATCAGGCCAAATACCGCCCCCCACGCCAGATTTTCCGGTGTTTCCTTCTGAATACGTGTTGTTTCGCCCAGCAGCCATGCGCCCACACCAAAGGCCGCTAGCAGGGCTGAGGTAATCACCATACGCAAATCGCCGTAGGATGGGCCTAAGGCCGCCAGCCCGATATTGAGCGCAAAACCGATCAGTAATCCAAATGTTGGATCGGTAACGCCAGCGCGTGGCGCAACTCTAACCGGTCGGGGAATCGGGTCAATCTCTTCCTCGTCGTCATATGTGGGCGGGTAAGGTGTATGGCGAATCCGCCGGATCACCGGCGTATCGTCTTTACGACTGTAGACGGGTTGAAGATCGTTATCGTCCGGGTCGTCGTCAAACGGTGACGACGAATGGGGTGGCACGCTCAATCTGCCGCGCCTTCAATTGGCTTATCCGACACACCGATGAGCGATCGTATGGCCTTCAGCACCGTAAATACATCCTGCTGCTTAATCCAGTAATGGGTCACGACACGGAACTCTCCGCGCTCGGCATTATACGGTCGAATGATGATGTTATGTTCGGCTTGCAGGCGGGTGATCAGTTGTTCAACGCTGATAGGCGCTTCTGGCTTGAGTGTAAAAAACAGCATGTTGGTGCGTACCTGTTCAAGATTCACGGAAATGTAGGGTGTCGCCGCCAATCCCTCAGCCAGAATACGCGCGTTTGCGTGATCCTCCGCAAGTCGGGTAGACATGTCCCGAATAGCGAGCAAACCAGCCGCCGCCAGAATCCCCGCCTGCCGCATGCCTCCCCCCAGACTCTTGCGAATGCGGTGCGCGCGGTTGATGAAGTCTTTTGAGCCGACGATGACCGAACCAACTGGCGCGCACAACCCTTTGGAAAGGCACACCGATACGCTGTCTGCAGGCGCGGTTAGCGTTTTAACATCGGTTTCCAGCGCGGTAGCGGCATTAAAAATGCGCGCCCCGTCAATGTGTAGTTTAAGTTGGTTAACACTGGCGATTTCTGCAACTTGTTCGATATACGAAAGTGGAACTGGAGCGCCGCTGGCGCCACCATGCGTGTTTTCCAGACAAATCAAACGGGTGACAGGTTCATGTGGGTTGTCCCAGCGAATCGCCGCGCGAATTTGCGCTAGTTCCATCGTCCCATCTGCCTGAACTTCCAGCGTATTCGGCTGCAACCCGCCGTATACTGCCGAGCTTCCGGCTTCATAGCGAAAGATATGTGATTGCTTGCCAACGATGAATTCGTCCCCGCGCTGGCAGTGGCTTAGCACACTGGTCAGGTTGCCCATCGTTCCGCTAACAACAAACAACCCTGCTTCTTTGCCGAACATCTCAGCCGCGGTAGCTTCAAGTTCGTTCACCGTCGGATCTTCACCGTATACATCGTCGCCTACAGTGGCGTTTGCCATCGCCTCGCGCATAGCCGGCGTTGGCACGGTAACGGTGTCGCTGCGTAGATCAATCACATTCATTCATGAATTGTCCTGTTGCGATTCAAGTGACGCTCATTATACGACGCGCGCCTCAATTTATCAGTATTTGGAACAAGAGTAGAGAGATAGGGCGAATTGGGAGTGGTGAAATAGCAGGATATGACCTTGACCTCACCCCTGCTGCGCTGCGCCTGGCTTCCC
>CAZBPB010000608.1:0-1899 GCA_964493565.1 uncultured Pleurocapsa sp.
CGGTTGGCTACTCCTACCGGCACGATAGCGGCGGCGCTGAAGTGTTGGGAACTTACTAAAGGGTGTCCGGGCGTGTCTTCCGAATGCAACAACCGACTTTGACCAGTTTTGGCAACCCAGCCAACAGCCTGTTGATCATCAGCCTGCCGGGGAGCTAGCATTTGAATTTCTGGCGCTCCGTCCTGAGCGACCAGGTTTACCTGCGTGGGTTCGCGTATATCCAAACGGTATAGTGCTGCGTAAGCGTATCCTAAATCCAGACAGGCGTTAACCGCTTCCTGCGCTTTTGCCTGTTCTCCAACTGCTTTACGCAAGCGTTTGTTCAGGTCGCGCACTGGCGGCATCGCGTCGGCACGTAGGGTTTCCATTTGCCTGTTTGCCAGCAGACGGCGAATGCGACGTAACAGGTCGCCATCTTTGAACGGCGTAGTAGCAATATCATCAGCCGCACCGGGCAAAGCGAAATCTGCATCTTCATCTACCAGAATGATGAGGATATGAGGATATTTTTGACGGAAAGTATCTATGTGCGCGAATGCGCCATCAATTGCTTGATCCAGTATTAAAATCTGAATGTCAGCGGTTTCAAGAATTTGCTCTGCCGGCATGATGCCATGCACAATATTGGCGTGAATCCAGCCCGCATTTGAGAATTCCCGTTCATAACGGTCGGCGCGTTCACCGGACACAACCGCCAATGTGCAAATTTTAGACATGTTACGACTGAACTAACCTGGCTGTACCCAATACGAGCAAAATTAACTGGCGTAAGCCATCGGCAATCGGCGAAACTTCAATATATTCATCCAAACGATGGGCGTTTCCGCCACGGGTGACACCCACAGTTACAGCGGGGCAGCCATACGCAAGCGGAACATTGCCGTCCGTACTGCCAGATTCCAGCGAGCCGCGAATATTAATTTGCCCCAACGCTGCCAGCGCAATTTGGATTAAGGGATGACTTGTGGATATCTGGCCGGCTGGCCTATCACCTACGATTTCAACTTCAAAGTGGAGATCATCGGCGGCTAGACGATCTATTTCGGCGCGAACGGTATTTTCTAATATTGCCAGCGCTTTACTATCCTCTGACCGTAGATCAAGCCACAAACTGGCTTCAGTGGCGATGGCATTGATAGTAGTACCGCCATCTATCATACCAATGTTATAGGTGGTGCGTGGCGTTTGTGGTGTTTTTAATGCAGCAATACGCGCACCAAGCGTCATGATGCCATGGATCGCGCTTGGTTTTCCAAAATGCAGCCAGCTATGCCCGCCTGATGTCCGTGCGGTGATGTGCAGGCGGCGCACAGCGATTCCTGCACAATAAACATGCCCTAAGGCCATGCCTTCAAGATTGATCACTGCGCGTACTTGACTTCTCAGACGGGCAAATGCGGCTTTCATACCACCAAGATCGCCCAAGCCTTCTTCGCCTGTTGTTGCCACAAACCAGATATCGCAGCCAGTAAAGTCCTTTTGTGATACTATCGCTTTTACTAGCGCCAGCATCCCGGCAACGCCAAGACTGTTATCTCCAAGCCCGGGGCCGTAAACGAAATTACCTTCCTGCCTTGTGTTCAGAGGTGTATCAGCAGCAAATACTGTGTCCAGATGCGCCGTAATCATGAGGGCATGCTGAGTCCCCCGTTTGAGTAAGCCATAGACATTGAACTTTGAATCAATGCTTATCTCTTGAAGTCCCAACTCACGGAACTGCTCAGCGACATAATCTGCCCTGGCTGTTTCCTGAAATGTGGGGGCAGGGATTTGCTGAATCGTTAGTCCCTGCTCAAGCGTCCACTGTGCAAGGTGAGAAAGGATGCTCCAATTTATGGATTGATCTATTGCTTGTATATCAATATGCGCCGCCACGCGGGTAAAAATCCTGTGAATTAA
>CAZBPB010000609.1:0-1218 GCA_964493565.1 uncultured Pleurocapsa sp.
TCCGTGGGCAAGTGATGGCGAAGTGATCTATTTCAATATGTCGCAGTGGGGACCATACAACGTCCTGCTGATGCGCGCGCGGCTGGTCAAAGCTAATTAGGCAAGGGACAGCCAATCTGTAGATTCTGTGTTTACCGATAAGGAAGCAACTATGTCCGTCTTCAAAGGCAGCCCGCTGGGCGAACTCGCACGCGTGCGGCAAGTCACGACCCGGCGTGTTTCAAGCTATGACCGTACTGGAGGCAATGATGACCGCCTGCACCTCGCGCCGGGAACAACGACTGTGATTGCCGACATTGCTGGCGCAGGGTGCATCAATCACATTTGGGTAACAATGGTTTGTGGTGCGGAAGACTTTTTGCGCAAAGTGACTCTGCGAGCCCGGTGGGACAATGAAACGGATTATTCGATAGAAGTGCCGATTGGCGATTTCTTCGGTGTGGGACATGCACAAACTATCGATTTTGTCTCACTGCCACTGCAAATGAGTCCGGCGAATGGTCGCGCGTTCAACTGCTTTTTCCCGATGCCGTTTTCGGAACGCGCTTTATTTGAAGTGACCAGCGAATGTGATGTCGAAGTGCTGTTTTACTACTACATTGACTATGAACTCCATGACCATATTGATCCCAATCTAGGGCGTTTTCATGCACAGTGGCGACGGCAAAACCCCACTGACGGAATTTCCGATGAAGGCATGACCAATGGCGAATGGTCGTTCGGCGGAACCAATACGGATGGGAAAGGCAACTACGTCATTCTGGATGCGGAAGGCACAGGACACTACGTCGGGTGCAACCTCAACATCCACAACTTACGCAAGCGTGACTGGATTCCCGGCGTCAATTGGCCAATATCTCCTGAAGAACTTCATCAGAACTTGCCTGGCGTCAGCGACGCTTTCAACTGGTACGGCGAAGGCGATGATATGATCTTCATCGACGGTGAGGCTTTTCCGCCTTCGCTTCATGGAACAGGGACTGAAGATTACTTCAATACGGCATGGTGTCCAGCGGTTGCCTACAGCGCACCTTATCACGGGATTACGCTGCCGGGTGGACCCAATTGGTCGGGTAAAATCTCGCTGTACCGATTTCACATTGAAGATCCGATATGCTTTCAAAAGTCTATCTTGGTTACAATTGAACATGGGCATGCGAATCGTCGCTATGACGATTATTCCAGCACAGCTTACTGGTACCAGTTGGAACCACATAA
>CAZBPB010000609.1:1228-1898 GCA_964493565.1 uncultured Pleurocapsa sp.
TGGCTGAATTCAAAATAACTGCCTTATAAGCGCATGAAAATCTGCATAGAACGTGTGGTTATTGTGCTTAAATAGGCTAGTTTTGCTTCGAGATGCTAGCATGAAGTGATGTATTACTATTTTGCATCGCGGAACCAGGATACAACAACTATGCAAGAGAGGAACTCGAATATTCACGACGTCGCCCGTAAAGCAGGTGTATCCAGCGCAACTGTTTCGCGCGTGCTTGCCGGGAACGAATCCGTGAATCTCCAACTGCGCACGCGCGTATTGGACGCCGTACAGGAACTAAATTACCGACCGAATCGAGTGGCACAGAGCTTAAGGGTCCAGAAATCTAGCACAATCGGTTTGATCATCCCTGATATACAAAATGCGTTATTTTTATCGCTCGTGCGCGCCGTTGAGGATCTTGCATATGCACATCAGTTCACCGTGATTTTATGCAATACCGACGACAACCCGGAGAAACAGAAATCATATCTAGATATTATGCAGTCGCAGCAGGCTGCTGGAATCATCGTGGTACCCACGAGTCCCAAAGATGCGACGGTGCTCTCACCCATTCAGACATCAGGCACCCCGATCGTGCTGGTAGACCGAGAAGTTGCAGGGTTTGAGGCAGACACGGTCATTGTAGACAATGTTCGGGGGTCTCATTTAGCAATCG
>CAZBPB010000610.1:0-578 GCA_964493565.1 uncultured Pleurocapsa sp.
TAATTGAGTACACCGTAGACACTACAGCGATGGAGTTGCGTCGAAATCGAAATCGTTCGGGATGGGTTTCCGTCGCGCGTGGAATTTTTAATTTGCAGATACGCTATCAACTCGAAACCTTTGATAGCGCGACCAATACATATAGCTCAAGCTGGGTTTCAGAAGTTGCCCAATCGGCCACCAACAATCGGGCATTGATTCGGGCGGTTGAAATCACGATCTTTGGGCGAACGCAAATGTCCGGGGATGGCGATAAACAAGGTCAGCGTTCGATTGCGCAGACCTTAGAAGTCACCCCTCGTAATTTGGTTCTCCCCGGCTTTGCGCCGAATCGGTAAGAGCAGCAGATTTCCAATGGTAAAGATCAGCGACTACGTGAGGATGAATATGAAAAAGCGCTCGAGCAAAAACCGTAAAAAAACTTCTTCAGAACAGGGGATGGCTTTAATCACCGCGATGATGTGCCTGATGTTGTGTACCGGGCTAGGCGTGGCTGTTTTAATGAACTCCACCGGAGAGGCTGCTCTTAGTGGTGGGTTTCGTCGCAACGAACAAGCCTTTTATGCGGCAGATGCTGG
>CAZBPB010000610.1:588-1884 GCA_964493565.1 uncultured Pleurocapsa sp.
TGCTGGCTTAGGCATTGCGCGGATGACTTTGCGCAATTCGCTGAACACTGCGATTCAGACGGCGGCAGTTGCTATTCAAACCAATCCGACCTACAGCTCAAGAACCTCCGGCACGTTTACCTTGACGACATATGATCGCGCACAAATGGGGACGATCTTGCAATCCAGCTCATTATTGGCTCAAAGCGGCGGGCCAATTGCCGATGCTAAGGCAGCTTTGGCAACGCGCACAGGTTCCCTCTCAAACGCGGGCTTTGATGTGGATATTCAGCTTGCCTTGGAATCTGTTTCTGACACCAGCGCGATAGACGTTCAACGAGTGACACGCAATATTTTCAATGTAGACGTTGTCGAAGACCTCCCCAGTGTCACCGCTTCTGTTACGGGAAGGTATCGGTATACGATCACTTCTATTGGCAATAATGCCATCACCGAGGGCAATCCAAATCGCGCTATTGCAAGGGCCATTGAGACGGGGATTATTAATGTGGCCTTGAATGTCACTGTTGAAAAACCGAATAGTACGGGAGAATTCGAGCGATCCTTTAGTCAATACGGTACATTTCTGAATCGCTTTACGCAGACTTCAGTGTGGGCGCCTGGTGTGTTTCAGGGCAAAGTCCATACCAATGATCGTTTTCGGTATTCATCCTCTTATCCAGTGACATTTCAGGGAGAAGTTACGCAGGTAAGTAGCACATACGATCATAATAGCACCGCGTATAATGTGAGTTCTGTGTCGCCTAACTCAACACCAAGGACCGGGCTGACATTCCAAAGTTCCTACACTACGGTGTCATCGCTTCCTCTACCCACGAACGTCTACGCGCAAAAACTTGCTGTGTTAAATTCTACGGGACGACCGGATGTGAATTTCCCTCCACCTGATCCTAATAACCCGACAGTTCCCCCAGATCCAACTGTTGCGCAAATGAAAGTTTTATTACGCGGCGCAAATAACTCAGCACCTCCAACATCTGGTTCTGGGGCAAGTGAATCAATCAATACGGGCGTGTATTTACCGGCAGCGGATGTGGCCGGTACTCCGACCCTCAATGGCGGAGGTATCTACGTCAAAGGGAATGTAGATGAAATGACATTATCGCGGGGAACCAATGGTGCGCAGGTTTATAAAATCAAGCAAGGGTCTACCACCACGACTGTGACGATCACCCCTCCCACGTCAACCACTGCTGGTACAACGGTTATCACAAATGGTACAAGCACGACTACTTTTCAGGGAGTTCCTCAGGATAAAACCAATCCTGTTGCTACTGAGCATAAGCCTGCGGCTGC
>CAZBPB010000611.1:0-1835 GCA_964493565.1 uncultured Pleurocapsa sp.
TGATGGCTGGCTGCCAGAAACGCTTCCGGACGGTGACATTCTGCTCATCAACCCACCGAACAGCACAGAATTTTTCACAGTCGGTGAAACCCTCGTCCGTACCGATGACCCGGTCACTAGCCCGACGGCAAATATCCGGGTTGACCGTGACGATCCGCGCCTCAGATTTCTCGATCTCTCCGCCTTAAACTTGCTCGAATTCAAGCAGGTAACCGCCGACTGGGCTGAACCGCTGATCACTGCCGGGGGCGGGCCACTGCTGTTAGCTGGAGAGACAGAGGGGCGGCAAATCGCTATTCTGACCTTTGACCTGCGTGACAGTGACCTTCCCTTACAAATTGCGTATCCGATTCTCATGGCATCGCTGCTGAATTGGTTCACGCCGCAGGGCGTGGTACAGCATCCCGACGTGAGCATCGGGCAGACTGTCACTCTAACCCCGCCTGCCGAAACTGACAGCGTGCGCGTCACCATGCCTGATGGCTCTTTCCAAACCATCCCGGTTACCAGCCAAACTATCAGCTTCACCGAAACTGACGAAGCCGGTCTATACCGTGTGGACGCGCTCTCTGGCAGCGAAGTCGTCAGCAGCGGTGTATTTGCGGTCAACCTGTTCGATTCCACCGAAAGCAATATCACCCCGCAAACAGCCATTGCGATTGGCGGTCAGGCAGTCGCTCCGCAGGTTGAACAGGATATCGGACAGCGTGAATTCTGGTCATTACTGGCGTTTATCGTGTTGGTCGTACTGCTGATCGAGTGGATCATCTACCATCGTCGTATTCGCAAACCGGCACAGTTCAAGCCGCTCGGCAAAGATGCTGATAGCAAGCGAGGCAGGATGCCAGCGTGAGCGCTCGCCGCGAAACCAGTTTTCACGTTCCTAATCAAGCCATGCAAGCGTTAGAAATCTCTCATGCGGCGCTGGTGATGATCGGAGCATTGATCCAACAGGTTGACCCGCACAACGGTGTGATTCAAGCTGTGATGGGAACGTCACTCGTTAGCTATGGCGAGATGCTGATGGTATCGGTACGACCTGCGATTACCGGTTCAAATATCTGGATCGTCAGCCAGAGCGCACAGCCAACCGCCATGTTCGATTGGGGCAAGAACGACCAGAACCTGCTGGCATTCTCTAATGCCTTCCAGCAAATTTCGCTGCAATTTATGCTGTTTCCTGAAACTGCGCCGGATGCGGCAGAACCAGAGTCCGAAAAGCCGCCCCAAAAACCGGCTTATGATCCGTTCTCTACAGACGAATTTCACAAGCTGCCTCAGGAAGCGCCATCTGCGCCTAAAGAAAGCCCGGTTCAAACAACAGCCAAACATCGCGTTTTCATCTCGTATCGCCGTTCCGATTCCAATGACGTGTGTGGTCGCCTTTATGATCGGTTAGAGCGTGAACTAAAGGCGGAAAACGTATTCAAAGATGTGGACAATATCCCTTACGGTGTTGATTTTGTAGCATATCTGGATCAGCAGGTTCAAAAGTGTACTTGTTTGCTGGCAGTGATCGGCCCAACATGGGTAAACACGACTGATGCCAGCGGCAATCTTCGTTTGCACGATCCGAATGATTTTGTCCGTATTGAGATCGAGTCGGCGTTGAAACGGGATATTGTGGTTGTACCGGTGCTGGTCAAGGGGGCGATCATGCCCTCAGCGCATGAGCTTCCAGACTCGCTACAACAGTTGGTACGTCGTAACGGCATATCGCTGCGCGAAGACCCTGATTTCCACGGCGACATTACCCGCCTGATCAGTCGGTTAGGATAGGATATTTTCATGATCCAGCGAATTGACGTTCATCTAGTGAGTAATGATTAGTTTGC
>CAZBPB010000612.1:0-443 GCA_964493565.1 uncultured Pleurocapsa sp.
GGGCTTTTGAGAAACCCAAAATTGTCTACCCTAACATTTGCAAACAACCTGAATTTACTCTGGACTATTCCGGGGCATATACAAATCAGAAATGCTTCATTATTCCTATGGATGACAAATACCTTGTTGGTATTCTGAATAGCATAATTGGAATGTCTATGATGGAACACTTTATTCCAAAACTACGTGGCGGATTCTTTGAACCCGGCTATGTATTTATGAAAAATATCCCCATTCGCACCATCAACTTTGATGATCCTGACGATGTTGCTAAACATGATCGCATGGTGTCGCTGGTTGAAGAAATGATCGCCCTTAAACAGCAGCACGCGAAAGCCGAAGCCGCCTTCAGCGACGAGCGCCATACGCTCGCCGCCCGCATCGAATCAACAGATCGCGCCATTGATCAACTGGTCTATCAACTCTATGACCTCACGCCCGAA
>CAZBPB010000612.1:453-719 GCA_964493565.1 uncultured Pleurocapsa sp.
TTCTCCCCCCTCTCCGTGTACGGAGAGGGGATTGAGGAGTGAGGTTGGTACGCGGAGAGGGGATTGAGGGATGAGGTCAAGGCCGGGGGTGAGGTTGGTATTCAGCCATTTTCGGCGCTGATTTCAGGCTTCCAAACTTGAACACCTATTCGAAAACTGATAGACTCAGGGCAGGTCACAGGAGCAAAATCCTTGCCTGAGCAAGCCCTCTATCTCAAGTGGCGTCCCCTTGCCTTTGACGCAATGGTTGGACAGGAACATATTGT
>CAZBPB010000612.1:729-1808 GCA_964493565.1 uncultured Pleurocapsa sp.
ACGCTGCGCAACGCCTTACGCAGCGACAGGATACGCCATGCCTACCTGTTCAGCGGCCCGCGCGGCACGGGGAAAACTACCACCGCCCGCCTGCTGGCGAAAGCCATCAACTGCCTCGATGCTGATCCCGACAAGCGGCCATGCAACGTCTGTGCTGCCTGCGTGGCGGTCAACGAAGGCCGTTATCTTGATCTGATCGAGATTGACGCGGCCACCCATACCGGCGTGGATGATGTGCGCGAACTGCGCGATAAGATCGCGTTCGCGCCGGGCGAAGGTCGCTATAAGGTGTACATCATTGACGAAGTGCATCGTTTCAGCGGCAGCGCCTTTGATGCGCTGCTGAAAACGCTCGAAGAACCGCCGGATCATGCCATCTTCGTGCTGGCGACGACTGAGTTAGATAAAGTGCCAGCGACGATCAAAAGCCGCTGTTTGCTGTTCCAATTCCGGCGCTTTTCGGTGCAGGAAGTGGCTGATCGCTTACAGGAAATTGCCGCCAGCGAAGGCTTGAGCGGTGAACGCGCGGCGCTGGAGATGATCGCGCGGCAGGGCACGGGCAGTATGCGCGACAGTGTGAGCCTGCTGGATCAGATTGTGACTGATCCTAGCGCGCCGATCACAGTTGAACTGGTGCAAAAAGTGCTAGGTACCGCCAGTTCTGCGGCAGTTCGGGCGCTGATTACTGCCTTAATCGCCAACGATGCTGCCGAAGGGCTGCGGGTGATCAACACGGCGGTGGATGCTGGTACCGATCCGAAGCAGTTCGGGCAGCAGGTGGTTGAGCATTTGCGGGCTATCCTGCTGGCGCAAACGGCGGGGCCAGCTTTGATCGAAGGATCAAACGAAGACCGGCAGATGTATGCCGAACAGGCCGCGCAAATCTCGCGGGGTTCGCTCACGCGCGCGCTGCGTATCTTTAATGATGCGGTGAATCAATATCGCGGCGGCTGGCAGCCCCAGCTTTCGCTGGAACTGGCGCTGCTTGAAAGTTTGCATCCGGCAGCCGGGGAAGTGACGACTGCGCCGGTACTGACGCGATCTGCCAGTGCGACGACAGCGCCCTCTGCCGCAAAGGC
>CAZBPB010000613.1:0-1798 GCA_964493565.1 uncultured Pleurocapsa sp.
CGGCGCCGTGACATTGATCTTGCAGAGAAAATTCCCGCACACTCGCTCGAATGAATTTTCTCCGATAACGAAGGACCCCAGCTTCCTTGCCGGAATGACAAAGTTGAGCGTCCTGAATAAGCTGCCGCGCCATTGATCGTAGGTCAATTTGTTATAGCCGTAAGCGGTGCTGGTCCCCGGCGATTGTGGATTCAAGGATAGATACGGCGTGTCGCCCGTGAAAACGGGGCGCTTGTAAAGCTGGAGCTTGCCGGTCACGCCCGACACATTGTCGCTGAATATCCCTGCCGAGAGATAAACGCGCACCAGAGCAGGCTTCCCCATCACCAAGCGCACAGAATTATCGCGCTGGCGATCATTCCTGTCTGTAAGGTGCGACGCTGACTCGAAATATTGAATGCTCTGCGTGACTTCAACACCGACGATGCTTAAGCCAACGAGAGCCGATATTTGTCGTGCATCATCCACACTGACTCTGAAATTCAACTCAGGCATTAGGTTGCTCCTCATAAGTAAGCTATGTGAACGCTTATCCTGCCCGATTGCACTATACGCTCCATCACCGCAAAGATGAATTCGTCCTCTTACGGTCGTCTCCTTTGATCTCTATCCTAATCAATGAGTTTTTTGCGCGCGTATCACATCATGCGCGCAATTGGTTTGACACGAATGCCCAGATTTGGAATATGGGCAGCCTGAAAGAGCCTGCAACAACCGTTCCAGTTGAGGTAAAATGCTTTCCAGCTTCACCAGATAAGCTGCCCTATGTAATAACACCTTTCTTATATATCGGGATAAATTCTACTCAGATAATAAATTCTGACGAGGCTCATGGAACTATTCATCATCCGGCATGGACAATCGCAAAACAACGTTCTCAAAGACGATTCCCAACGCACAACTGACCCACTTCTGACCGATCTCGGTATGCAGCAGGCGGAGAAGCTCGCGCAGTTTCTCAGCACCAACCGCGATGTCAGCTTTAACACTGGCAGCGGCTTTTCTGGCGGTGAAACTGCGCAAGGCTTTGCCATCACCCACCTGTATTGCAGCGCCATGCACCGCGCCTTACAAACCGCCGCGCCGCTGGCGAAGGCACTGGGGCTGAAGCCCGAAGTGTGGATCGATGTCCACGAGCAGGGCGGCATTTACCTGACGCGCGACGGTGTTTCGACAGGCTTTCCCGGTAAGACGCGCCGCGAAATTCTCGGCGAATTCCCCGACTACACGCTGCCTGCCACGATCACCGATGCGGGCTGGTATGATGTAGTACGCGGCTATGAGGAAATGCACGTCAGTGCCGGACGCGCGATCAAAGTGGCGATGGAACTGCGCCGCCGCGCTGCCGGAGAGTTCAAAGATGCGCGCATAGCGATCATCACACACGGCACTTTCATCGACCTGATGCTCAAAGCCTTCATCGGTCAGCTGCCAAACCGCCAATACTTCTTCACCCACTACAACACCGCCATTACCCGGCTCGACTTCCAAGGCGAACACATGCTCTTTCGCTACGTCAACCGGGTCGATCATCTGCCGCCAGAGATGATTTCCTGACGCCTAAAAACGTTCTGGTGTAGAATGGCTCACAGTCTGATGCCTGTAATAGTTCGTAAGAGTACGCGGCACTGCCCACGATGGAATTGAACCATGGCTTTTGAATACGAAGTATTGGTCGGCTATCTGTACGTCGTCGGTGGTCGTGCGATCAGCGCACCTCCGCCGGGAACGCTGGTGGAAATTGGCTCGCGCAAAATCGCGCGGGCGCGTGAACTGGACACCTTTTTGACGCTGGGAA
>CAZBPB010000614.1:0-1786 GCA_964493565.1 uncultured Pleurocapsa sp.
ATGACCGCCAGCAGGTTATTTTTGGAATCGCGCAGGGCGATATCGGCATCCAGCGAAAGGGCATCGTCAGGCGTGGCCGGCAGGGTAATCGGCATCGGGAACAGTGTGCCGTTGGCCAGCCGCATGGTATGCACCACGCTTTCAAAATCGGCCTGATTCATGAAGCGATCCAGCGGCGAAAATCCGCCGGTTGCCAATAGTTCAAGATCGCACACTGAGCGCGCCGAAATTTGCAGCGAAGGCAGGGTGCTGGCATAGGCCTTGAGCGATTCGTGTTCTTCCGGCGCAGCAAAAAGATCAATCAGCGCACCGCCGTAGGGGGAAATGAGGGTTGCAGCCATAAAATTCCATATACTGTAGGGAACAAGATGAAGCCTATTGTAGTCGGGATCGGTTTGATGGCTAGGTTGGGATTTTTACGTGATTAATGGGAGAATAGAATCATTCAGCAAAAGGTATGTTGATGGTCAAGATTAAAACAATCACCGTACGGCTACCTGAATCGTTGCATAAAGCAGCACGGGAGTTGGCAAAGCGGGAAAATACCTCGTTAAACAGCTTGATCACCATTGCACTTGCAGAGAAACTGTCTGCGTTAATGGCCGAAGAAGTATTGGATAGCAGGGCTGTGCGTGGTGATCGGGCGCGTTTTGATACTGCTCTGGCTCAAGCAGCGGATATTGAACCAGAGGAATACTATACCCTCAGTTAAATGGGCGAACTTCAAAGACCTACCTTTACGGCAGCGGATTCTAGAATTGGAATACGGACCTAATGACCGACATCAAAGCGTTTATCTTCGATCTTGACGGCGTGCTGACGGATACCGCCGAATATCATTATCAGGCATGGCAGCGGCTGGCCGACGAAGAAGGTATACCCTTCAGCCGCGAGGAAAATGATGCGATGCGGGGGCTGGCGCGGCGGGACAGCTTAAATGTGCTGCTCAAAGGCCGTGACATTGACGAGGCTACTGCGCAAGCGTGGATGGTACGCAAGAATGACTATTATGTTGCCCTTTTGAGCCACGTCTCGCCGGATGATCTACTGCCAGGCGTGGGCGACTTTCTAGCGGCGGCAAAAGCTGACGGCCTGAAAATGGGGGTCGGTTCAGCCAGCAAGAACGCGCGCCCGGTGTTGGAAAAGCTGAATATTTTGAGTCTGTTTGATGCGGTGGGCGACGGCTACAGTGTGGTTCACGGCAAGCCCGCGCCTGATTTATTCATCTGGGTGGCGGGACGCTTAGGCATCAACCCCGCGCAGGGTGTGGTCTTTGAGGATGCGGCGGCAGGGATTCAGGCGGCCAAACGCGGTGGCTTCTTCACGGTTGGGCTAGGGGCTGCGGCAGGCGAAGAGGCGACGCTGCGCCTGCCAGATTTAAGCAGGGTGACGCCGCGTGAAATTCTAGCGCGCCTTGTGTGAACAGTTGTGCTATACTGCATCACTTGAGAGGAAACACGATAGGAAAGCGGCGTGACGGCAATACCCGTCGAACTCGATCCAGCCGTATTAAAGGTGCGCCCAGTGCTAAAGTGGGTGGGCGGGAAAAGCCGCCTGCTTCCGGAAATACTGCCGCGCCTACCAGCAGATTTCAACGCCTATCACGAGCCGTTTATTGGCGGCGGCGCGTTATTTTTCAACCTTGGCACGCAAGACACCCCGCGTAATTTTTACCTCTCCGATCTGAATCACGCCCTAATTGAAGTCTATCAGGCGCTGCGTGACTGTGCAGATGAGGTGATCGCGCTGCTGCATGAGCATGAATATGAGCGCGATCATTACTATA
>CAZBPB010000615.1:0-1782 GCA_964493565.1 uncultured Pleurocapsa sp.
ATTTCGGCGTTGACCTGCCTGCATGCAGAATCGAGCGTGATATGAATGGCTTTAGTCGCATCCAGCGTTTCGTTCATAAGCAGGTCAATACGGCGAAGTTGTTGAAGTTCTTCAACGCGCGCGGTCAATTTCTGATCGGTGCTGCTGAACATTTGCGCGTTATCAATGGCGATGGCTGCTTGCACAGCAAAGGTTTCCAGCGTTTGCAGGGTGCTGTCGTCCATAAACTGGACGATTGTGCGGGTATCGGCGTAGATGACACCGATGACGTGACCGCGCACGCGAAGCGGGACAGCTACGATACTGCGCAGCATCTGGTTGACGATGCTGGCGTTGGCGCTGAAGCGGGGGTCTTCGGCGGCATTGGTGGTCAACACCGACTCGCCGGTATCCAGCACATTGTAGACCACACTCCGGCTGTACTGGAACTGATCGCTGGTAAGCGTTTGCTGGTCAAAATTTCGGGCGGCTTTGACCGAAACTTCGCCGTGATCGTCACGCAGCATCAAGAAGCCGCGCTCTGCGCCCGTCAGGCGGATAATGGCATCCATAACCTGATCCAGCACAACTTGCAGGTCTAGCGATGAACCGAGCATGCGGCTGACATCGTAGAGTGAATCGAATCGTTCGCGCTGGCGGGCTAACTTGTAATCGGCTTCTACTTGCCCGAGCAAGGTGCTGGCTTTCTCGATCTGGCGAAGGAGAAACAGGTTATCCATTTGCCCGCTTTGTAACTGAGCACGCAGCAGGGCGAACATGTGGCGCATATTGGCGATGTCTGAAACCGACACCTTTTCGACAGGTTTTTCTACCTGAGTCATGAGGCTGCTCGCTTCAAGGTCTGAAAGTAGTCGCAGTATTCCGTGAGGGGGCAGCGTTCGCAGTGCGGGCTGCGGGCATTGCACACCTCACGCCCATGCCAGATCAGGTTCAAATGGAACGGGTAATAATCTTTGGGCGGGACAATTGCCTCCATCACAGGATGGGCTTTGTCTGCGCTAATGCCTTCTGGCAGAAAGCCGATGCGCTGACCGAGGCGGTGGACGTGCGTATCTACTGGAAAGGCGGGACGGTCAAAGGCGAAGCAGAGTACGATGGCAGCGGTCTTGGGGCCAACGCCATCCAAAGATGTCAGCCATTTTTTAGCGTCTTCGACGGATAAACTGCCCAGAAAATCAATGTTGAGTTCGCCGCGCTCATCATAGATGCGGCGCAGTACGCCCTGAATGCGCGGGCCTTTTTGATTGGCGAGGCCGGCAGGCTTAATGGCTTCAATGACCTCAGGTTCGGGCGCATTCATCACAGCTTCCCAATCGGGGAAACGGGCTTTGAGCGCGGCGAAGGCCCGATCACGGTTGAGGTCGGTTGTGCTCTGGCTGAGGATACAGTCTATTAACTCGTCTAACGGCGGCAGCGCCTGTCGCCATTGAGGATAGCCGTAACTGGCGTAAAGCGCCTTTGACACCGGCTCATATTTTGCCTTGCGTCGTTCAAAATCTGGAACAGTACTGGTTACGTCGGTCATCATTCGCTTCAGTTCAACGCGTCTTTACCGAATATCCGATTTTACTCTGACTTTTAGCCCGCAAACATTGCGCCTAGATAGGTTGCCTGAGCAACCTGGGTGATCGTGCCGGATTTTATGTCCAGCCGCCACGTGCCGTCCTGATTGGCGCTGCGCAAAAGTACGGCTTCGCCATCATCCGTCCAGCCAATTGGCCTGAGCGGTTGAATCGTGGTATCGCCAACCTGCTGCACTGTGCCAGAGGCAATATCTGCCAG
>CAZBPB010000616.1:0-1780 GCA_964493565.1 uncultured Pleurocapsa sp.
CTCTTCCTGCCTTCCGACAGCAACGCGCGCTCTTGGCTTCAATGCGCGCGTCGTGTTGATCATGGTATCAGTCAGGTTTCCCCGTGTCAACCCTTTTCAGCCGATCTGCACAAACAAAATTTAAACTTGTTTGTGATATTTGGGAAATCTGCTTTTTGTGGGCAGATTTAGATCGGTCTTCAATCAACAGCGGAGGGGAATTATAGATAATCTTCTACGCTTGTGAAGGGTCAATTTTGAGCAATTTCTGATCAATTGCTCTCTTATCAAGGACGTGCGTTTGCAGCGATAGTCACTAGAAAGCTTTCGCCTTATACTTCGTTACGCCCCATCAGCGCCCGTGTCAGCGTCACGCTGTCGGCATACTCAATATCGCTGCCCACCGGCAAACCGCGCGCCAGCCGCGACATCTTCACGCCTTTGCCCATCAGCTCGCGCTGGATGTACATTGCCGTCGCGTCACCTTCAAGGCCGGGGTTGGTGGCGATGATGATCTCTGTCGCCACGCCTTGATCAACCCGGTTCACCAGTTCGCGTATCCGCAAATCATCCGGCCCGACGCTATTCACTGGCGAAATTGCGCCGTGCAGCACGTGATACACGCCCTTGAACGCGCCGGTTCGCTCAATCGCCAGCACATCTAGCGGCTCTTCTACCACCGCAATCGTCCACTGGTCGCGCAGCGCATCGGCACAAATCGGGCAGGGATCATCTACGGTGATGTTGTAGCACACCGAGCAGTAGCGCGTGTTGGCCTTCATATCTCGCAGCGCATCAGCCAGCGACAATGACACATCATCCGGCGCGCGCAGCAGGTAATAGGTCAGCCGGGATGCCGTTTTTGGCCCGACTCCCGGCAGCCGCGCGAATGAATCAATTAACCTGGTAACAGGTTCAGGTATCGCTTTGGACATAGTTTTTTAGCGTTAAGAGTACGAACCACTTGTATTGGTTTTAACTTTTAGCTGTCGCTTATCCCAACAATCCGCCCATTCCTGGAATATCGCCCAACCCGCCGGTGATCGATTCCATGCGCTGGGCAGCCATCGTCTGGCTCTGGATGATCGCATCGTTCACCGCCACCACCAGCAGATCTTGCAGGTCATTCACCCATTCAGGATCGCTGGTATCCAGAAGCGCCGCGTTCACTTCCACCGACTGCACCCGTTGATGACCGGTGATCACGATCTTGATCGCCCCGCCGCCAGAAGATACTTCGACAGTCTCGGTTTCAAGCGCGGCCTGTGCCGCCGCCATATCCTGCTGCATCTTCTGAAGCTGCTTCATCATGTTCATCTGGTTGCCGCCGGGGAAACCACCACCGCCAAATCCACGACCAGCCTTTTTGCTCATTGGAATATATCCTTCCTTATTATGTCTTTTCTGTGCCTACCCCAACGGCACTGAATAATCAGACCGATTGTATCCATTGCGCTTTTCCGCTCTCTGTTGACGAGGGAACGGGATATAAGGACTATTTCTTTTTCTTACGGATTGTAGCGCCAAGTTCGGATCCCGTCGCTAACAGCGGATCATCGCTCGGCGTGTGCTTGTTTTCATCGTCATCGCTCGCGTTGATGAACACGGTTTGCACCCGCAGGCGCATCTTGAAAATGTCGCCTAACGCGCGTTCAACCACCTGTTTCTTTTCCGGGAACGGGTTGATGCGCGCGAAATACGGTTCCTGATCGGTACCCAGCACCACCGTTGAGCCTTCCACTTTCATCACCCGGAAATAACGCATCACCTCCGGCGCGGTCTGCGGGCCCTCGACGATCTC
>CAZBPB010000617.1:0-900 GCA_964493565.1 uncultured Pleurocapsa sp.
CCGGATCAGCAACTTAGCAACATCTATAAACTTTATAGGGCGGCGCGTACAGGTCCAGATAGTGAAATAGACCCGGCCCAGCAGATTGCGTTCTACGATGCGGGCTTAGGGACCGCGAAAGACGAGGGAACCGTACCAATCCGCGCACTACAATTCATTAGAAAGTTTATAAGTGCTTCAATCGGATTTGGGATCAGCAGAAATATTGCTGACTGTTATGAAGCTATCTTGAAATATTACGAACCCGGCGACCGGATTTTTCTATTTGGCTTTAGTCGGGGAGCTTACACCGCGCGCTGCGTCGGTGGGGTGCTCCAACTTTGCGGCGTTCCTTTGAAACTGCCGGACGGTGAGTCAATTCCCAGATACGGTAAGGCACTTAGAGCAATCGCAGAAGAAGCTGTTAGCAAAGTGTATGAACACGGTGCCGGTAGGAATCGTGACAAATTCGCAGCAGAGCGGGATGAACAGGCGCGACGCTTTCGACAAAAGTATAGTTGTGAAATTGACGGGCAATCGAATGTTGTGCCTCATTTTATTGGCGTTTTCGATACCGTCGCCGCGCTGGGCGCATCTGGCGCGAAAAGATTCGGCATGAATTCCATCATAGTTGGTTTTGCATTGCTTCTATCATGGGTGACTGCGCACATCCTTACGCTATTCAGTGATAGGTTCTGGGTTGGCTTCTGGACCGTTTTGATTGGGGGCACTGTCGCCTTCAGCATTCCACTTCTAAGATCAAGCTTCAAGATTATTTCCAATTACCCAGTACCCGGCCAGTTTCGCTGGCATTTTGCGGGATGGCGATCCGGTTTCTACGATAAAACCTTGGACAACCGAGTTCGTTACGCACGCCATGCTTTAGCTATTGATGAGACAAGAAAGGATTTCGCAAGGGTG
>CAZBPB010000617.1:910-1775 GCA_964493565.1 uncultured Pleurocapsa sp.
AAGGGTGCCGTGGGGACTAAAAAGTGATCACCCTGTTTATGCGCCGGAGGAACCGGAATGGTTTCAGCAAATTTGGTTTGCCGGCAATCATTCCGACATCGGCGGCAGCTATGCCGAAGAAGACTCCCGGCTGTCGGATATCTCGCTGACTTGGATGCTAGAGGCAATTACCGTTATTCCGACGCCTGTGATTGTAGACGAAGCGAAACTTAACCTGTTTCCTGCCCCCGCTGGAATGCAGCACTCCGAGGTGAGGGCGTTGCTGGACAAATATCCCAGCTGGTGGCCCCATGGCCTACGATTCATATGGAAAGAGCAACCACGTGTGGAGGTTTCCGGGGCTCCCTTACATGAGAGCGTCTTGGCACGATTTAAATTACCTGCCGTATTACACTATGATCGTATGCAGCCTTATCGTCCTGAGACGTTGAGGCACGACCCTCAAGTGGCATTTTATTACGAGAACATCGACTCATCTGCTGCGGCTATCGTAAATCCCCGCACTGCTCACTAAATTCAATCAGGTTACTCAATCAATGCAATCTCTGCCAGAGTTCACCTTTACCTTCATTTCATTTGGCTTCCCATGTAGGAGTCGAACCCCTCAGTTCGACAGCCTGATGTCCAGAGACATCAGGTTGGAGGCGCGCAAAGCCGGAGAGAAAGCAGCCGGGGAACGCCGGTTAAGGCGCCCCCCGCCACCCCTGGCTTAGAGTGCCAACGCTGCGACTGCCAACTTGACGAGCAAGAGACAGAACATCAGGTCAAGTTCGATGAGAACGTTACCTTCGTTGCGCGAACTCTTACACCAGCTGGCTTCAAGTCGAAGTTTTCCCATATAGGGCTCCTTCTTCTTTTATCCCCT
>CAZBPB010000618.1:0-361 GCA_964493565.1 uncultured Pleurocapsa sp.
ACTGCCCCTCCAACGACGGCTGAAACTGCCCGATCACGCCTGCCGAGAATCGTCTTACGGTTGCAATCCGCGCAGGCGAGAAAAATCCCGAAGGGGCATGGGTTGAAGCTAGCTAATTTGCTGATGTGACGGAGATTTCAGCGGAAAATTCATTCGCTAGATCGGCTGATCCGGTGGGTGAAGCTGTGCGGATAGACCGCCATCCACGTAGAAAATCTGCGCGGTGATATAAGCAGCATCCGGCGAGGCGAGGAATGCCACCATCGCTCCAATGTCCTCGGGGCGCCCGTGTTTGCGCATGGGGATCATCTGCGATGCTTCGTGGACGTAGGCTGCATCTTTTTTGTTGCGAATTCTTGGT
>CAZBPB010000618.1:371-1761 GCA_964493565.1 uncultured Pleurocapsa sp.
TGGTATGTAGCCCGGGGCAACTGCATTAACACGGATTCCCGTGTCGGCAAGGTCAACCCCCAGCACGCGGGTGAACGAATCGAGCGCGCCCTTCGCCATGCCATAAGGCAAGCCGGGTAAATGAGCGCGTATCCCTCCGACTGAGGTAATGTTGACAATGCTTCCTTCCCCTTGCGGGCGCATGAGTGCAGTGGCGCGCATGGCACAGAGCATAGGAGCGCGAATATTGACCGCTAGCTGATCATCGATCAACTGCTGGTCGAGCTTCGAAACGCGCACGCGGCGCAAGTCGGCGGCGTTATTGACCAGTAGATGAAGCGCGCCACCATACGCGGCTTCTGCCTGCTCAAATATCTGCTCGATTACCGCTGTATCGCCCAGATTGCCGGAAACGCCGATCACTTCAACACCTTCTCCGCGCAGGTCGGCAGCAGCTTTTTCGGTTTCTGCTGCATCCAAGCCGGTGATCACGAGCCGCATGCCTTCGCGTGCCAGTCGCGCCGCGATTCCCGCCCCAATTGCTCGGCTTGCCCCGGTGACGATAGCGACTTTGCCGCGCAGTTCCGGATAGCGGGCGGGCGTAGAGCGATAAATTTCGACAATCGATGCGGAAACCATCAGTCACTCACCAATCTTGAACGCTGCCATCGGCACGTCGCAGCGTGGGCAAATAGCCCGGCTGATAGGGGAAACAGGCAGCGGCAGCCTCGTCCACATCAGTGCCCAAGCCCGGCGCGTCCGATACGGTCAGGTAGCCATCTGCGTAGCGTGGCGCGCCGCTGAACACTTCCGGCACTTCGTCCGGGAAAACACAGCTTTCCTGCACACCGAAATTCGGGATTGCCATATCCACATGCACATTCGCCGCATGGGTAATTGGCGCAACATCCGGCGGCGCGTGAAAAGCCATTTGCGCCATATAAGTCTCAGCGAGAACGGCAATTTTGCGCGCTTCAGTAATCCCGCCAATGTGGGTGATATCCACCCGCACGTAGTCGATCCACTGCCCGGCAATCAGCGGCAGCACATCCCACCGCGAATTGAACAGTTCGCCTGTCGCCAGTGGAATTTTAGCGTGCTGGCGTAGCAGCCCGAAGCTTCCTTTATACTCCGGTCTGAGCGGGTCTTCAAGGTAGAAGGGACGGTATGGTTGCAAAGCATCGGCAAGCTGGATCGCCTCAATAGGCGTCAGCCGCTCGTGTGCATCATGCAGAATTTCCACCTCGTTGCCTAATTTTGCCCGCAAATGCTCAAATACGCGCGGCAGCGCGCGCAGGTAAGCAACAGAATCAAATGGTTGATAATAAGTCGTCGGGTCGCTCGGCGGTTGCCCGAAAAATGGTTGAGCCGAGGGGGTATCGACCTGCGCGCGGAACACGGTCGGCGTCAG
>CAZBPB010000619.1:0-1757 GCA_964493565.1 uncultured Pleurocapsa sp.
GGATTTTCTGAAGCTTCGCCGGTTTCTTGTAGATTTTATGGCTGACGCAATTGCCTATCAGCCAACCCCGAATGATCGCAAAATGTACGATGCGGTACACTCGGTGATTGCCGAAACCATGCACTTACTGGCTGTGCAAGCAGGCGCAGATGCGCCGTTGATAATTGTCGGACACAGTCTTGGTTCGATTATCGCTAGCAATTTTATCTATGATCTGCAAGTAGACGCTGAAAGGCACTTGATTAGCGAGCAGGTACGCGCGTTGATGACAGATACCCCTCTCGAAAAAGGGGAAACCCTTGCGAGTTTGTATACTCTAGGGAGTCCCATCGCACTTTGGAGCTTGCGTTATAGAGATTTTGGCCATCCGGTCACTATCCCCTCCCCTATCCTGCGTAATCATTTCGCCTTTCTGCCCGGTGAATGGATCAACTTCTACGATGCTGATGATGTAGTGGCGTATCCGTTAAAAGCGCTGAATGCCTATTACGATGCCGCTGTGACAGAAGATTTAGAAGTCAATGTCGGCGGATTTCTGCAAAGTTGGAATCCGTTATCGCATCTTTGCTACTGGACAGATGAAGCTGTGATTCAGCGTATCGCGGCAAATCTGATCGCAACCTGGCGCTATCTCAATTTGACCTAGCGTTTTCTGGGATAACCTGAATTTTTTCAACGCGTAAGCCATCCATTGCAACAACCTTTAAGGTGTAACTGCCAAATGGCGCGGTGTCGTCTGCTCGTGGAATACGGTCAAGTACCTCACCCATAAAACCACCAACTGTCACAGATTCATAGTCGCGATCTGGCTCTCCAAATAAATCTATCATTTCATTCATACTCATTGAACCATCAATAAGAATTTCACTGCTGGTATCTTGAGTTACCTCATCAACGTCAAACTCATCCTGTACATCTCCTACAATCTGTTCAAGAATGTCTTCCAGCGTAACAACGCCAGCCATGCCTCCGTATTCGTCTGCGACAATAACCAGATGTGTTTTTGAACGGCGCATTAATTCAAGCACTTTGTCCAAATTGCTGCTTTGTGGCACGAATAATGGCTTACGCATTACTGTGCTTAAATCGAATGGTTGAGATTGATTGAGGATTGATGGCTTTTGCAGAAGTACTTCGAACAGGTCTTTAGTGTGTAAGATGCCAGCTACGCGGTCAATTTCTCCTTCATAAACAGGGTAGCGGGTATGATGCTGTTCCCTCACCTGTTGTATCAGCTCAGCCATAGCAACTCTACGCGGGAATGCGTCCACATCAACACGGGGACGCATAATTTCTTCAACTTTAATATCGCTGAAATCGAAAACCCTACGAAGCAATTGCTCTTCGCTGTGCTGCAAGATGCCAGCTTCTGTGCTGGAATGTACCAGCATTTCTAGTTCTTCGGCAGAGTGAACACGAGCATGTTCCCCGGCAGGCTCAAAGCCCAGTGCGCGGACTACTGCATTGCCAATAGCATTCATCATTTTGATAACCGGGCGAAAGAAGAGATAGAACCACGTCGTTGGACGAGCAACTACTAGCGCAGTTGCTTCCGGACGCTGCAGCGCAATCGCTTTTGGCGCTAATTCACCCAACACGATATGTAATACCGTCACCAGCGCGAAAGCTATTGCGACAGAAATGGTTCTGCTCAGGGTTTCTGCTGCCTCACCGGGAATAATTGATCCAAGCAACGGTTCAATTAGATGAGCGATAGCTGGCTCGCCAAGCCATCCAAGCGCAAGGCTAGCGAGCGT
>CAZBPB010000620.1:0-1746 GCA_964493565.1 uncultured Pleurocapsa sp.
TAGATCGGGTTCCCACCCTAATGTTTTCCGCGCTTCCTGTTTTTCAGGAATAGATTTGACGAAATTTGGATGCACTGGCAGCCCGGTGACGCTCATCTGATCGGCTTCCAGCCCGGCTTTGATACCGCGATCAAATGCTGTTTGGGTTGGAACAAAGGTATGTTCCGCGCGGCGGTCATACCAGAACATCGGGGTTGAGACGAGATCAGTAACCACAACCACAAACGGCGGACGCTTTTGCTGGGTGATCATGGCGTGCATGGATGGGCGGGTGATCACCGAATGTACCGAGACAATCGCATCGGCGGGATTTTCGCGGATCATTTGTTTGAGGCGGTTTTCCATCGTCAGGTACATGCCGCGCGCTGCGGTTTTGGCGCTGCGATGGGTATCGAGCAGTTTATAGCCCATTCCCCATGAGGATTTGCTATGGTTGACCAACCAGGGGTAGAACTCCGGCATATATTTCCAGGGGAAGGGGGAATAGTTTCGAAAAACATCCACCAATACAACGTCGGCATCGTAACGGGTAAGCAGTGCCGCGCGAATGGCTTCCGCAGCAGCACGATGCCCACCACCGGTATCTGACATCAAAAAGAGAATTCGCTTCAAGGCGATTCGCCTCCTTGTTCGGGCGACGGTTGATGTAACACGATACGCTTCAACTGCTTGTTGAACGCGCCTCTTGCCAGCATTACCTGCCGGCCACAGGTCGTACAGCGCAAGCCAATATCTGCGCCAACACGGTACACGTCCCACAAATCTCCACCGCACGGATGTGGTTTGCGCATCTGCACACGATCTCCGGGATGCACATCCGGCAGTGGTTGGGAACTGCGAGTCATCGGGTCAGGGTTCTATGTAAAGGCAAATAATAAACACTCATGCTTATTGTAACTTGTAATCGGCAATCGTGTTTTACTCATTGCCTATTAAACCAGTAGGGCTAACAGAGCGTTTATTCACCCTGATATAATAACAACCACGTACCTCGATAAGTTGCGCCGGAGAAACCCTTTGCTTCTTAGCGGAAACCTGAGCATCGAAGGTTTGATCGTCAATCTGGTGGTATTACTGATTGGCATGACCCTTCATGAATTTGCACATAACTACATTGGCTGGAAGATGGGTGACCCAACACCCGCCCAGCAAGGACGATTGACCTTAAACCCGTTCGTACATATCAACTGGATTGGCTGGTTGATGTTTGCGCTGATCGGCTTCGGTATTCTAGGCTCTGCGCCGATTTCGCCCTACAGAATGCCGCTGGAAAACCGGCGTTGGCGCTGGTTGGCGGCAGTCGCTGCGGGGCCGATTTCTAATCTGCTGCTGGCGGCAGTTTTCGGGCTGATCATTCGCATTATCGGGCCAATGACACTGTTCAGCCTTCCAGACATATTTTCAAATTTTCTGATCCAGATGGTGTATCTGAATGTGCTGCTGTGTGTCTTTAATCTGCTGCCGTTATATCCGATTGATGGTTGGCAGATTGTGTATGCGCTGCTACCGCCTGATCTGGCGGTGAAATGGGAGCAGTATCGCAATTACACGACGTATGCCTTTTTCGGGCTGCTCTTAATCAGCTTGCTGCGAATTCCGGGCATACCAAACATCTTCAATCTCTTAATTTCGCAGCCTACTATCGCCATCACCCAACTGCTGATAGGCATGGGATGACCGCAGGGTATCGTATTAAGCAGGGCACACGCGCGCTTTTTGCATTTGCCCGTCCGCTGGATCGCGATG
>CAZBPB010000621.1:0-1745 GCA_964493565.1 uncultured Pleurocapsa sp.
CAACCGCGAAGTAAATCCGTATCAGGATTTTGAGTCATTCCTCGCGATTGCTCGCCAGCCTGAAATTCGTTTCGTGATCTCAAATACCACTGAATCAGGATTGGTTTTTGCTGAACACGACAGATTGACAGATGCGCCGCCGTCCTCGTTCCCCGCAAAGCTGACGATCTTTCTGTATCAGCGCTTCCAATTTTTTCAAGGGGAACCGGCAAGAGGTTGTATCCTGCTGCCAACTGAACTTATAGTGGACAATGGAACTGTATTGAAGAGTTTGATACTGCAATATGCTGAGCTGTGGAATCTTGATCAAGCGTTTGCGGCGTGGGTAAACGCACACAATCTCTTCTGCAATACCCTTGTAGATCGCATCCTCACCGGGTTTCCCAAAGACCACGCTGAGGCGGTATTGAGCACCATCGGCTATGACGATCAACTGCTGGTAGAGGGTGAACAATATCATAGCTGGGTCATTCAGGCACCGCCGACGTTAGATGACGAAATGCCATTTTCACGCACCGATCTTAATGTACGTATCACGGACGATGTAACCCGCTATCGCGAAATAAAAGTGCGTATCCTGAACGGCGCGCACACCTGCATGACTCCTCTAGCCATCCTGTTAGGATTGACAACGGTCACGCAGGCAATGGATCATCCGGTTTTAGGTCGCTTCATGCGTGACCTGATGTATCAGGAACTTGTCCCGGCGCTAAACGCAGATGATCCTGAGATAAGCGCTTTTGCTGATCAAACCATAAAGCGATTTCGCAATCTGTTTATTCAGCATTATTTATCCAGCATCGTCCTGAATTCGATCTCCAAGTTCAAAGTACGCTTGCTGCCAACCATATTTGATTACCATATCAGATACGGTCAGCTTCCAGAGCGTGTTGTGGTAGCCTTTGCCGCGTTAATCCGACTCTATAAAGGGGAATGGCACGGGGAAACCATCGCGCTGAAGGACGATCCGGTGTTGATTGCGTGGTTTCAGCAGCAGTGGGCTGATGCGCTCGATGCCAGTGATCTGGTTCATCAAGTGTTGGCGAATACTACATTGTGGGGGCAGGATTTATCGCAATTTGCTGATCTGGCTGCTGCCCTTAGTGACAGTCTGGTAGCCCTTGAACGTGACGGCGTTCTATCCGTCCTTTCACGTGAAGAATGGTCATAATGCCCGTGTCAGTAGATTTTGAGGCGGTCGGGCGGCTGCCGCACTCGAACGATAACGTTGCAATTGCGACCCGCACTCTCGATGCCGGAACAATCGTGCAGTTCAAAGACACAGCCTTCAGTCTGGGGGATACGGTATTGCAGGGACACCGCTTCGCTCTGCGGGCAATTCATCCCGGCGAAAACCTGCTGTCATGGGGGCAGCCATTTGGTCGCGCCATTACCGAAATCTTGCCCGGCGATTATGTGCGCAACGAAGGTGTTTTGCAGGAGCTGCGTCGCCGCCAGCTTTCATTTACTCCGCCAACATCGCCAAATTTTGTAGACGAGATTACACCGTTTACGTTTGATGAGGCGGCTTTTCAGGCTGCCGCTCCGCTTGAACGTTACGCCGAAACAAAAACTTTCATGGGCTACCGCCGTTCGCTAAAAAGGGGTGTTGGAACACGTAATGTCATCGTCTTGCTCGGCACTTCCTCGCTGACCGGCGGGTTTGCGCGCGCACTTGAAACGCGCCTGAAGCCGCTGGTCAGGCAGTATCCAAATATTGATGGAATTGTCGCTGTTGCGCACAC
>CAZBPB010000622.1:0-1741 GCA_964493565.1 uncultured Pleurocapsa sp.
CCCCGCGCTTTCGCCCACGCTGGCACTCACAGGGCGTGACCTGAGCGAGCTGGTGTATCTGGAGCGCATGTATCAGGCGGGCGCTGGCGGGTGTTTCGACATTCTCGCGGCGCAAGCCTATGGCTTTTTCAGCGGGCCGACCGACCAGCGTTTACGCATTTTTCAGCCCAATTTCGCCCGTCAGCAATATGTACGCGATCTGATGGTTCAACATGGCGACGCTGATAAGCCGATCTGGATCAGCGAAGTCGCGTGGAATCCGATTGACTCGCCGGATGTACCCGCCGAACTGGTCAATCGCGAAGGCTTTGGCGTGGTTACGCCTGAGCAGGCGGCGCGGTATCTGCCTGAAGCCTACCAGCGCGTAGCCGAAGATTTCCCGTATATCGGCGTGATGAATTACTGGTATTTCAAACCCGCATCGGATGCGGAATCCGGTCAGTCATGGTACTACTTCCGCATGGTAGGTCCGGACTTTGAGCCGATGCCCGTGTTTGAATCATTTCACGACTACCATGCAAACTTGCAGCCAACGCTCTATCGTGGTGTGCATCAGGCAGAAGATTGGGCGATTACGGCGGCAGGTGATCTTGTCGAAGTTCCGTTTGCTCAGTTTGGCACAGCTCTTTCTACCGCAGAGACGGTCAGTTTCATCGCGCATGGAACCGATGTTATTGCGCGCATTCAGAGTGATACTGTGCCTCATATCGAGATCAATGGGCGTCCTGCCCAACCTATTTCTATGCGTGCGCTGCCGGGTAATTGGATGGAAGTCGTCCTGCAAAAAGATGATCTGCCCGCCACGTATACCTTTCAAATCAGCGCGCAAGACGGCGCGTTTCTGCTGGACTCTGTGCAAGTCTACGATCATCTCTCGCGCACCCGCACACCTATCGTTCTTGGCGGCATGGCTGTTTTACTCGTCTTTGCTGGCGGCATCTTGTGGGCGCTATGGCAGCGCTTTCACGGCTAGTCACGGCGCGTTCTACCCCGCTGATCGCAGCCGTCATCATTGTGCTGCTGGCGTTCGGCCTGCGTTTTCACGCGCTCGGCGCGCAATCTTTATGGAATGATGAAGGCAGCAGCTTCGTTCAAGCGGCGCGTGATCCCGGCGGCATCATCGAAAATGCCGCCCGCGACATTCATCCACCGGGCTATTACCTGCTGCTTTCGCTGTGGGCAAAACTAACCGGAACGAGCGAATTTGCGCTGCGTTCGCTCTCCGCCTTCGCCAGCGTGCTCACCGTTGTCCTCGCCTTCGCCATCGGGCGCAAGCTGTATAGTGTGTGGGCAGGCGCGGCAGCGGCGCTTTTCGTCGCCCTCAATTCTTTCAGCATTTACTACGCGCAGGAAGCCCGTATGTATGCGCTGCTTTCGCTGTGGGTTGCGCTCAGTTTCTTCTGCCTGCTGCTGCTTCTCGAAAAACCAACCCGCAGGCGCGTCATTGTGCTCGGGCTTGTTACCGCCGCCGGCCTTTACACGCAGTATGCCTATGCCCTGTTCATGATCGCTCAAGGTGTGCTGGCACTCATCTGGTGGATCAGTGGCAAAGCCAACCGCGTCCGCCCCGTTGTTGCTTACGTTATCGCTAACCTGATCGGCATCGGTTTATTTGCGTTCTGGCTGCCCACCGCCATTCAGCAGCTTTCAGGCTGGCAGCAAACTGGCAGCGAGGTTGCGCCAACAGGCGAAGCGATGAGTGTGCTGCTGCGCTGGCTCACAATGGGCGTCACGCCCGGCA
>CAZBPB010000623.1:0-1738 GCA_964493565.1 uncultured Pleurocapsa sp.
GTTTGATGCCGCGCATACCGCCAGCGCCCATGCCTGTCGGGCGAACATCGGATTCTTTGAAACGGATGGCTGATACGCGCTGTGTCGTCAAGACGATTTCATTTTCACCGCTAGTGACCATCACCCAGCCAAGTTCGTCGCCTTTTTCGATATCCATCAGCTTAAAACTGTTTGCCATCAGACCCGGCAAATCTTCTAAACGCAATCGCTTGACTTCGCCGAGGCGTGTGGCAAAGAAGAGGAAACCTTCTGAGCCATTTGGGGGCAGGCTGAGGACGGCGCAAATTTGATGCCCATTTTTGAGCGTACTTAAATCCTGGAATGCCGTTCCCTCTGAAGGCGCGTTGATTTGTGGGAGCTGGTGAACTGGCAGCGTACCGCAGGTACCGTCGGCTGAAAAGAGATAGAGAATATGGTCAGTTACACTTTGCAACACGAAGCGGGGAGGGTCTTTGACATCACCGGTAATTTTCGGCTGGGTAGAGTCGAAGGTACGCCCGATTTTGCCGCTGGCGGTGAACGTAACCCACGTGGATTCTTGAGGAAGCATGAGCACTTCAGCAGGTGTGGCGGTGGCCGTATCGTCAATGATGATGCTGCGGCGCGGCTCGCCATATGCCTGCTTGATCATTTCGAGTTCTTCGGCAATGACTGCGCGCATCTTTTCAGGGCTGCTCAAAACACCTTCGAGATAGGCAATCAGTTCAAGCTTTTCTTTGTGCTCCTGAACGATGGCCTGTCGCTCTAATGCTGCTAGACGGCGAAGCTGCATATCGAGAATTGCGCGGGCTTGAATTTCACTGATGTCCAGCAGTTTCATTAAGGCATCGCGGGCAGTTTCGGCGGTTTTGGATTTGCGAATGGTGGCAATCACTTCATCCATGCGATCCAGCGCCTTGATCAAGCCTTCCAGAACATGCGCCCGATCTTTCGCCTTTTGCAGATCGTATTCACTGCGGCGGCGTACAATTTCCAGCCGATGATCCAGATACACCTTTAGACACTGCTTCAACGACAACAAGCGTGGTTCGCCGTTGACCAGTGCAAGCATAATGATGCTAAAGGTTTCCTGAAGTGGCGTGAGCTTGAAAAGCTGCGCCAGCACATCAGTAGGGACAGCGCCACGCTGAAGCTCAATCGCCAGACGCAGCCCCTGACGGTCAGACTCATCGCGCAAGTCGGCTAAACCTTCAAGCCTGCCTTCGCGGGCAAGGGAGGCAATACGCTCAATGAGCGCCGATTTATTGGTCTGGTAAGGGAGTTCGGTTACGATGATGCGCGATTTACCGCGCCCCATCTCTTCGATATGGCATCGAGCGCGCATGGTGATTTTGCCACGCCCGGTGGCATAGGCGCTGACCAGCGATCCTTCGTCCGTTTCGGCATCGTCAACGTGGTGATAGATCAGCGCGCCAGTGGGAAAGTCTGGCCCTTTGATGAACTGTATCAGCTCAGGAATACCGATATCATCCAACCCATCCCAGTTTTTGAGCATGTGTACCAGCGCATCGCAAGTTTCGCCGAGGTTATGCGGCGGAATGTTGGTAGACATGCCTACTGCAATACCAGATGAACCGTTGACCAGCAGGTTTGGAATGCTGGACGGTAGTACCGAAGGCTCGGAGAGCGTGCCGTCAAAGTTATCGCCGAAATCAACGGTATTCTTGTCTATATCGGTGAGTAATTCATCTCCAATGGCAGACATGCGGGCTTCGGTATAACGCATTGCCGCTGCGCC
>CAZBPB010000624.1:0-1727 GCA_964493565.1 uncultured Pleurocapsa sp.
ATACAATTCGGCTAACTGGGCATGTAGGCTTTCGGCGGCTTGAATGGTGAGCGACCCCATCTGATCCGGCGGATAGCTTTCGCCATAATTCATGGTCATGATGTTGACCAGACCGACTTCGACGCCGTGTTCGAGGGCAGAGCGCAGCAAGGCTAGCCCATCTTCGGTCAGGCCAAATGGCGCAACCGGCAATGTGAAGGCGATTTCCAGCGTACGTCCTTCAGCAGCCGCCCATTCCTGAAGCGCGGCTATAGCTTGATTGCGACGATCTACCGTTTCAGTTTCGCGCAGGCTTACGCCTTCAATATCAAAATCCAACCACCGCGCATCGTGATATTCGACAATTGCCTGATACTGCGCGGTAAGTTGAGCGACATCTTCGCAATCGCGGGCAAGCTCACGACCACCCGCGCCTCCAAACGATAGGATGACATCACCACCAGCCTCACGCAGCCCGTCAATATCGCGCAAAAGCTGCGAGTTGTTCAAAACGGGACGACCGTTACCCCATACCGGTGTACAGGGTTCAGTGCCACCAAGAATAAATGCCAGCGTAAAGTAAGGAATGCCAGTGATCTGTTTCAGGTAGGCCAACGGGAAGGCGCCGGGATAGACATATGGTGCATAAAATTGTGGCGGGAATCCTTGAGAATCGATTTCAGCCTCATCCTGTGCGTACCCCGAAGCTGGAATAAGCGAAAATGCCAGTAAAGCGATAAGAATGGTTGACCAGATTTTAGGACTGCATAAGCGGTTTAACATGTACATGCCTTATGACTTGTTCGGCAGGTTTTCGAGATAAATTCCGTAATTGAGCGCCAGATATTCAGTTGGCGATTTGTAGTACTCTTCCGGTGATACCTCCAACGCGACTGTATGAATGGCTGGTTTTACGGTTGGTTTGCTGGCTGCGAACTTTTTAATCACGTCTGCATGCGGCTTAAGCGTACCATCAGGGCGCACAAGGCCGAAATGACGTTCATGTTTGGATTCTTTACAAGGCGGCAAATCCCACAGTTCAGGGATGTAATCAGCAAAGCACCATACCATTGCGCCGGTTGCGCCAACATCCACCAGCCGCGGCAGTACGGCTTCGATATAGGCGGCAAAATCTTCTTCGCCAGCCATAAATTGGGTTCGAGGGTTGCCATATGCCGTCCATTCCCAAATTTGAGACGGGCCACCGTCGGGCGTGGTACAGCCACCCCACTCTTCCATCAGCGTGGGCTTACCGCACAGTGCTGTGGTGATGGCGCAGGTGTAGGGCACATAATCAGGATCAAGCGGGTTGCGCGCCAGCGGGGTATACATAGGGTACGAGTGCATCACCGCTACGTCGGTTTCCGCATACACTTCGTTAATACGCAGGCCATTGTCGCGGTACAGGCTGTCTGCATGCAGACCGCAGGTGACAGGGTGGTTGGGGTCAATAGACTTGATCACCTGTGTCATTGCACGCACCCATTCCCGCCCGGTGGCAGCATCTGGCGGCCACGCGAACAGGTCAGGCTCGTTGCCCAGATTCCACATCCATATGCCCGGATGATCCTTGAAACGGCTGACTACGGTGGAGAGAAGCAAACGTTCAGCAGAGAGCGCCTGCGGATCGGTAAAGGGATTACGGTACATACTCTCAACAACCTTGCCGCCGCTGACCAACTGCCGCACTTCGGAGAAATATTCGGAGTGCGGGGGAGCGGCGCTGTCCAATAACCAGCCCGGTGACC
>CAZBPB010000625.1:0-1719 GCA_964493565.1 uncultured Pleurocapsa sp.
AATTACGTTCGCCAGATCGCTGACGAACGCGGTAACGTAATCATGGTGAAGGGTGGTTTCAGCCTTCAATGCGCGTTCAAAAGGAATACGCCGAACTTCGCGGTTGCCATTTTTTAACAGGTCGTTGGCGCGTCGCTGAATCCAGCCGGTGATGTCGGTATCTGCGGGGCCGCCGTTGGGCGGGTTGTATTTAAAGCCACCATCTTCCGGCGGGTTGTGCGAAGGCGTGATGATGATGCCGTCGGCAAGCTGATCATTCCGCCCACGATTGTAAGTTAGGATAGCGTGAGAGATGGCCGGCGTGGGGGTAACACCGTTATCGCGCTGGATGAAGGTTTCAACACCGTTGGCCGCGAGGACTTCCAATGCCGTCATTCCGGCAATTGAGGAAACCGCGTGGGTATCCTTACCCATAAACAGCGGGCCGGTAGTCCCCTGCGCCAGGCGATATTCACAGATCGCCTGCGTGATCGCTAGTATGTGCGCTTCTGTGAAACTGCCATCCAACGGCGTGCCGCGATGCCCGCTGGTGCCAAAACTGACCGACTGACCGGGGCGATCCAGTTCGGGTGTTCGCCGATAGTAGTCGCGTTCCAGCGTGGCAACGTCGAGAATCATATCTGCGGGAACTGGTTTACCTGCAAATGGATGCGCCATGATTCATGCACCTTCCATACTGCGCACGTGGGATTATCGCCTGCGATGATAGCGCCGGGCGCAGGCAAAATCAAAACACACTCCTCTGTACAGATGAGAGAAAGCGCGTTTGATAAAGGTTTGTTCAGTTGTTATATCCCGTAGTTCAAACTCAGTTATGCTGGAACCCTAACTTACGTGAATTTAGGGGATTTTACCCCGCTGGCAAAATCAACTGTTGCCCGGCATAAATCAAATTCGGATTGCTAATCTGGTTAACGGATGCCAGCGCGCTGACTGATACCCCGTAGCGTTGGGCTATACTTGCCAGCGTATCACCAGCAGCGACATAGACCACTTGTCCCGACCCCAGATCTTGAGCGGAGGTCACCGGGGGAGGAATTTCGACTAACGGCATTTCAGCAGGCGGTGGCGCTTCAACGGGAGGTAGTTCTACAGGCGGCGGCTCAACCACAGGCGGCGGTGCATTGGGATCGGCAAGTTCTCCGAATACGGTCACATAGCTGGTACGGTAACCATCGCTGGACATGCCAATGCCGATATCGGTGAAATCACGGTGCATGACGTTGATTACATGGCTAGTGCTGCCCATCCACCAGTTGACCACCAATTCGGGCGTGGCATCAATGCTCATATAGTAATTTTCGCCGCAGCACCAGTTCACCGCAGGAAAGCCGAAGGTCAATGCTCGCTGACTGGGACTGCTGCCATCCGGGCGAAAATGCGCGCGGCTGTGTGTGCCTACTAACCACTGCGCTTGATCCTGCGCGGCGGCGGTCAGCGCGGCATTCCAGCGATATGGCGCTAACCCCCGGCGCGAGCGGGCGGCATTGATGCGATCATAAACTTGTTGAAGTAATACCGGGTCTGGTGGCAGCAGTGAAGGAGGCGCTTCTGGAACGTCCTGTGCAGCGATTGGTGACAGCGATAATGCAAGAAAAAGACCAAGTAAACAGGCCGCAACAAAAACTATCTTAAATGTGTTTGTAAGCCGTAACAGCATCTGTCTCCCCCATGAGCCAAGCTGTAAGTATGACTATAATATATTAACGTTAGCCTTTT
>CAZBPB010000626.1:0-1717 GCA_964493565.1 uncultured Pleurocapsa sp.
TTATCTACCACCTGTGGCCATTGCTGTGGGTTTTCGCGAATGAAATCGTCCGGGTCTTTGGCATCCGGAACATTCAGCACTCGAAATTCGACGCCCAACCTGCCCGCATAGTCCGCTTGCAGAGTTTCGCGGGCAACTTCCAGGCTGCGGCGCGTTGCGTTCTGCCCGGCAGCGTCTGAATCCAGCGCCAGCACCACTTTATTTGCCCAGCGCGGCGCGACCAGCTTGATTTGTGGCTCAGTTAGCGCCGTGCCCATCTGCGCGACCACGTTGGTATACCCTGCCTGATGCGCCTGAATTGCGTCTAGATAGCCTTCAACAATCACCACCGTTTCGCTTTCGCGAATGGCCGGCGCGGCAAAATTCAGGGCAAACAGCAGTTTGCTCTTGTCGAATATCGGCGATTGTGGCGAGTTCAGATACTTGGGATTGTCTTCCGCTGCTAGCGCTCGCGCACCAAAGCCAACCGCACGACCGCGTTCATCGCGAATCGGGATCATCAGGCGATTGCGGAAGGCATCATAGATGCGGCCTTCGTCGTTGCGCCGCGCCAGCCCGGCCAGCACCAGATCATTTTCGCCATAGCCCATGTTGGTCAGTGTTGAAAGCAGTGCGTCCCAACTGGCTGGCGCATACCCGATCTGAAACCTAGTGACGATTTCGTCGCTCAAAGCGCGTTTTTCGCGAGTGTATTTCAACGCCCGCGCAGCATCAGAGTCGGTCGCGTCAAGCAGCCTTTCATGGAAGAAATCGGCGGCGGTTTTGACCATTCCCCGTAGGCGGTCATTGGCATCGTCATGTGCGCGCTGTTCCGGTGTCTGCTGGCGTACTTCAACACCGGTCATGCGCCCTAATTCTTCCAGCGCCTCGCGGAAAGACCAGCCATTCTGCTTCATGGCGAATTTGAAAACATCGCCACCTTCAGCACATGCGCCAAAACAGCGCCAAGACTGTGTGTCCGGGTTAACGACAAAACTGGGCGTGCGCTCGTTATGGAAGGGGCAGGGGGCTTTGAAAACACGACCTGCGCGCTTCAGGGGTACCGTTCGCTGGATATACAAGACGATATCGAGTTTTGCTTTGATCTCGTCTACAACAGACATCAATGAGTTCTCCAGCCTGAGGGTGGTAAGTATACAGAATGAATGTTAGGTCTGGCAAACGCCGTGAAATGTGAAGCGTAAGATTGCATTCTGCTCATAGCGGGGCGTTTCGAATGCATTTTTCTTCAGCCGGGCAGGTTGTCGCCTTAACCGGCACTTTCAAGATCGCTCACCTGAAAGTCGCGCGCGCAGCGGAAACCGATATTCCAGTCTTCAGTAGCTGGCGGCACATTTACGCGGTCTGCCGCGCGTAAGCTCACCGGAATCACGTACCACGATCCTCCGCGCACCACCCGATCACTGATTGTGCTGGTTAGCGATTCCCGTCCGTCTGTCGCGCTGTAGGGATAGTTGGCAAAAATAGTGCTCGTCCATTCCCGCAGATTTCCGGCCATGTCCACCGCGCCGATCCAGGAAATACCGCCCGGCCTGCTGCCAACGGGCTGCGGGCTGGTAACATTGCCTTCATAGGCCGCGTTGTCGCTGACGAAGCTGTCACCCCATGGATAGATCAGATTGTCTGGCCCACGCGCCGCATATTCCCACTCGGCTTCTGTCGGCAGACGCATCCCACGCGCAGCGCAATATTCGGCAGCATCGAACCAATTCACGCT
>CAZBPB010000627.1:0-1716 GCA_964493565.1 uncultured Pleurocapsa sp.
AAACCACATACTGACCATCTGCTGTCACGAATGCCTGACCGTCTAATGGCGACCAACTGCCATCCTCATTTTGCTGGAACAGGCTAAGCGGGGTAAATGGCGCTACGGGCCGGCGCAGTGGCACAATCACACTCGCGCTTACGCCGTCAGGCAAGCCAACTATTTCGACCAGTGAACACCACCACAGATCGCCGTATTCCGGTGGCGGGTTAAAGTCTGCGGGCAGCACATTGACCGTTACAGTGACAGGTTCAGGCTGTGGCGGAACGGATACCTGTATGCCCGTTTCACCGGCTGGCGCAAATCCTTCTTGAGAAAGTGTAGCGATGCCCGTGTTTTGTGTAGCAATGGCTAACGGGGGAAGTTCGAAGAAACTCTCAAAGTTCTGAGTACCATCTTCATCTTGCCATTCAATGTAAAATTCGGTCTCAGCAGTAAGCGGCTGTGCCAGCGTGAAGGAGTAGGAATCCGGCGCGTTTTCGCCGGGAATGCGTGAAGTTTGCCAGATCATAGTAATCGCGCCTTCGCGGCTTACACGAACGACATCAAATTCGACTTGCGGCGGCACCAGCATCTGGCTGAACTGTGCGCCGGGCGGCAGCGTGATTTCAACGCTAACATTGCGCAGCGGCTGTGTATCTTCGGGTTTGATGAAAGTGGCGGTATAGCGCACGCCAGTGGGCAGCACCAAACCCTGTAAAAATACCGTTGGCGCGATGATTTCAGAGGTTTGTGCGTTGATTTGCCCGACAGCGCATAACAATACGAAAAATACAGTGAGTACCTTGAAAAACCGCATATCTACATCCTCGCACATCGAATATCAGTGAATGAAAATACAGTCTGGAATAAATTCTAAAAATTGGCAAACGAAGGACGGGCCGTCAGGAGAAAATGGGACTCGCAATCAGCAAATTATTCTGGCAACGACGGACGGTAATCCACCTTTTGAGCAACGATCAAACCATAACCCATACGCTGTGCGTATATTAACTGCAAACTGATGAAGGAAAATTCATGATACCCCTACGTTTTCTCTTGCTGCTTGTTGCTAGCCTTTGTATCGCCGTGCCTTTAGCAGCGCAGGACTCAGAAACGCTCGATCTATCCAGCGCGGGCGATTCGCTGTATCCCGAACTTGGTAATAGTGGTTATGATGTTCAGCATTACACCATCCGCCTACAGACCCCGATGGATGAAAATACAATCGAAGCGGAAGCTGTTATCACGGCAGTAGCAACCTCAGATCTCGAACAATTCAACCTCGATTTCTCGCGGCTTAACATTGACAGTCTGACCATCAATGGCGAAACCGCAGAGTTTTCGCGGTCTGGTTCAGAGCTAATGGTCTTACTGCCACAGCCGCTTGCGGAGGGCGACGTTTTTGAGGTTGTAATTCACTATCACGGCGCGCCTTCGTCTACGATGGATCCTAGTCTGGGAGCGTCACTCGGTTGGAATTACGCCGATGGGCTTGTATATGTGGTGAGCGAGCCAGATGGCGCGCAAACATGGTTCCCCGCCAATGACCATCCTTCCGACAAGGCGACATTTACGCTGGAGATCACCGTGCCTGAAGGGTTTGTCGTAGCTGCCAATGGCGTACTTGAAGAGACTACTACTGAGAACGGGCAGACGACTTTTCGTTGGGAAATGCGGCAGCCGATGGCGACCTATCTTGCCACCGTGAATATTGACCGCTACGTTGAATTTCCC
>CAZBPB010000628.1:0-997 GCA_964493565.1 uncultured Pleurocapsa sp.
CCAAGCACGTCCGTTATCAATAACGTTGATTTTGAAAACCAGAGGCTCAGGCGTCGCAGTGGGTGTAAGCGTTGGCGGTTCACAAGTATCACCGGACAGCGCCATCATGCCTTCTCCACCACCGCAGGGTGTCGGGGTAAACGTTGACGTAAAGGTCGGGCTTGGGGTTGGGGTGGCAGCATTGTTGCAGGTGCTGCGCACAATGGCCCGCGCGAAAAACGTTTTTGCAAAGGGCTGGGTTCGGGTTTGATGAATTTCAACCCGCATGGACGAATACCAGCCATCCGGCACATCCAGATTGATCGTCCAATTATCGATGCCTGCCCCGGCTGGATTGCCCGCACCAACCAGAACATTGTCTAAATAGACTTCGTAACCCGCACTCAGTTCAGTTCCCCCATTCCTACTTTTCAGAAGTTGCAATTCTACGGATGTTACCCATCCCATCGTTGGAAATGTCCACAGGACTTCAAGGTTGGAACTGGTAGTCGAATTGCCTACTCCCCATACCCCGCGCGGGACATCGTTATTGATATAACTGGCTTGAAACGAGCCTTGCACAATCTGGAAATTGCCGGGAATGGTGCTCGGATCAGGGAGTGGGTTAGGATAATTCCACCACGCACTCCACAACGTGCCCACCTGACAGGTCGGTATGATGCTGGGGGTAAACGTTGGCGTTGCAGTCGGTGTCGCAGTAAATGTGTTTGTTGGAATAACCGCTGTCTCTGTCGGCTGTAGCGTCTCAGAGGGCGGAACAGCAGTATCAGTAATAATCGGCGGCAGCGGGGTTTCAGAAGGCGGGACAGTGGCAGCGGACGCCCGAACGGGCGTCCCTACATCAGAATCACGTTTTGTAGTCACGTTTTGTAGGGACGCGCTTAAGCGCAAAAGCATCACGGTGGTGCGGTCAGTTTCCAGATCAGGTTGGAGAAGAAGCGGGTGCGCACGCCGATTTCGAGCAGCAGCGCGGTCGCTAAAAAGACCGCCAGTACCA
>CAZBPB010000628.1:1007-1703 GCA_964493565.1 uncultured Pleurocapsa sp.
ATTTGGCCGCACAAAGGCCAGAATTTGCGGGACGAGGTATCCGGCAAGAATGGTCACAAAGGCAGCGCCCAGCCCGAACAGAAACACCAGCGGGTTTTTACGCCAGGTATGCGGGTGCAGCAGTTCAATGCCGCATACATTCCAGAACACCAGCATCCCGAACAGGGTGAGGAACACCACGATCACGCTGCGGGCGGCCAACATGCCTTCGACGCCTTCGCCGCGCTCGAAGAAGCTGACCGCATAGACCAGTGTTGCCATTACCGCGCCCAACGCTCCGGCTGTAACCACATAATCGAGCACGTCTTCACGGAAATGCTTCATCGGCTTCGGCAGGTACAGGCGAATCGTCATAAGCCCGGCGGTGATATTGACCACGCCAAATGTGACCCAGCTAATCTGCGTCGGGTTGATCGGGAACGGCAGTCCCATGAAGCCGGCGAAGATGAACCAGAGCAGGCTGTAGAGGTTCTTGACGAGGAAAATCTTGCTGGTGCCGAAGATGGATTGCTTGACGATGCGGCCTTCGTGCAGCGCGCGCGGCAGCGTGGAGAGCGCGTTGTTGAGCAGCACGAGGTCGGCCACGTCCTTGCTGATCTGCGCGCCGTCGTTCATGACGATGGCGAGGTTGGCCTCTTTGAGGGCCGGCACGTCGTTGACGCCGTCGCCGGTCATGGCCACGTAGAAGCCCTGCTC
>CAZBPB010000629.1:0-1685 GCA_964493565.1 uncultured Pleurocapsa sp.
AGGTGGGCCGTCCATACGCCGCAGATGAGATTTGTGAGCAGGCATTGGCGCTTGTGACCGCGAAAGAATAGCATGCGGCGCAAGTACGCCTGTAAACATTCCTGATACACCGGATGATCTTCATACCCGCTTTCAAAACAAAATGGTTCCGGCTGGCGGCGCTGGTGATCGGCATTATCGTCTTTCTGTGGCTGCGTTTTGAGGATGATAATGTGATCGCGGCGAGTGTTTGCGCGCTGCTGGGCAGCTGCCTGATCGCTGTGGGCTGGGCATGGCGCAGAGTTGGCGGGCGCGATTACTCGTGGCGCTGGATGCTGGCGGCATGTGCCGCGCTAGGCGGGCTGATCGGCTTAGGGACGGCGGCAGCAGCGGCGATCTTGATGTTGATTAAAAATGGGCTGCACGCGCATCTGTTCCCTGACTTTCCCTTCGGCATGATCTCCGGCGTGTTTACGCTCGCGCCAATCTGGGCAGTTGGCGGCGCGTTGATCGGGCTGGGAATCGGGGCGGTGTGGATTGTGTGGAAGGCGCAGTAGGCAACATGCTAGATTGCCCGAAATGGAGCAATTTGCGAACTTCCCCTAAACACACGTTGTAGATCTCACCGATCATGAAAAAGTACCGTAAATCAGGGTTTCGGCGGGGCTTTGTCGCTAAGAGGCAACGCCTGCTGCCGGGAAGTGGGCAGCGATGGGCTGGCCGGACGGGCTGGTTTGGCAACATGCTTGGCTAGCTCACGCAGCCAGCGCGCAGACTCAGATTTGCGCTTGTCATTGGCCTTCTCGAAAAGCTCGTTGGCGCGTCCCAAAAACTGGGTGGCATTGACCACATCGCCAGAGTGATAGAAGGCTACGCCCAGAGCATACAGGGTTTCGGGGCGCTTCTGGTCAATATAATACGCAGCTTGCAAGTATTTCACGGCTGTCGGGTATTCCTGCCGCTTAAGGGCGATAAAGCCGAGGCCATAATTAGCGAGCATCTCAAACTTATCAATGTCCAGCGCCGCCGCAAAGTCAGCTTCAGCTTCATCGTATTCGGCTTCCTCAAGATGCACCAACCCACGCGCGGCGATATACTCAGGATTACGCGGTAATTCGGCTATGGCATCGTTCAAGTTAGCGATGGCGCGGTCATAATCACGGCGCGCCATCGCTGAAAGCGCGCGATGATAATACTCATCGGCGGCATACCGATTTAATCCAAAACGCTGGTTAAAGCCGGGCATTCAAACGTCGCATCCTGTCATTGGCGTGTAGTATATTACATTTCATGATGTTGGTTGCAGTAGAAAATCGGACAATTTTATAGAAACCTCACCCCTAGCCTCTCTCCGTCAACGGGGAATGCGATAAGTACACCGGGGTGATCTTGATTTTGAAGAAATATTCTGAGGAAAACATAATGGATTTTGACCTCTCTCCTGAACATGCGGCGTGGCAGCGGCTGGTACGCGACTTTTGCGAGACGGAAGTTAAGCCTTATGCCGCCGAAGTAGACGAAAACGGACATCTCCATTGGGACAGCATTCGCAAAATGAAGGACGTCGGGCTATTGGGGCTGGATGTTCCTGAAGCATACGGCGGCATCGAGATTGATGCCATTGGAATCGCGATTGCCATGGAAGAACTGGGACGCGCCTGTGGTTCTACCGCGCTTTCGCTGGCGGCACATAACGGGCTAGGTTG
>CAZBPB010000630.1:0-1661 GCA_964493565.1 uncultured Pleurocapsa sp.
CCTCGCGGGAAGTTAAGAGGGATTTTTCGCTGTGTATAACCACTTTCGTCATGTGGAAAATTAAAAATCGCTGTTTGGCATCAACACGAAACCTGTTGAGGTATAGCCCAAAGTTAACACACGTTAATTTCATAGCTGCTGCCAGCAGTCTAGCCAGTTGTTGAGTTCACCACTGAGTCTCGCTTCATGATCACCAGCCGGAATCCAGCTTTTATAAAGGGGTTCATCAGGGGCGCGATCACTCGTGCGAGGAAATACACGCGGCGGAAATAGGCGGGCATCTGTGCTGTTTCAATTTCTTGAAAGTTGAACCGCTGGTAAAACGATCCCAGCGTATGTTGGCACATCAGATACAACGGTGCAGGATGGCTAGCCAGCAAGCGGTTGATGATCAAACGAGCAATACCCTCGCCTCGCCGTTCAGGGATCACCGCGATGGATGCCAGCTCATCCACGCCAGCACCATGTTGCTTGATCTGTCCGGTGCCGATGATCACACCTGCATCATCAGTGACCACAATAAAGCGCCGCCATTTCAATCCCAGTGGATTGATCCCGGCAGCGCGGATAATCGCCTTGATGCGTGGTTGGTCAGCCGCTGAAGCAGCGCGTAAAGTGAGGCTCGACATACACCTATTATGCGCGCATTCAGCGTTTATTTGTGGACGCGCTTGTACGCTTGCTCCACATAGCCGAAGAACCGATCACTAGCCTCCTTCGCCTCTGCCACTTCGATCATATGTGTCAGGTTCGGCATCGCGCCGAGGCTTTTCGGCTTTTGCAGGTAATCATCCAGCGGCGTCTCGCCCAGATCGAGTCCCACACGGATCAGCTTGGCAGTGGGCGTGGCGCAGGCAAATATCTTTTTACCCTCGATGGAGATATACGCTTTCGTCGGAATCAATTCCACGTCCGGCAGTCGCTGCTGGATGCCGGTCTCGATGGCGCGGTAAATAGGTAGTAATCCTTGCTTATCCTCGAATAATTTCTTGAATAACACTTCGTAATCAAATACGGGTTGCCCATCGTTCAGGTAGATACCCTGCAAGAAATTCGCTTGCGCATGGTTAAGTTGATGCGCTTCTTTCAGCCACTTGAGAATTGCCTGCGGTTTATCCTGTCCACTGGCTTTAATAACGCCGAACCACTCATCCAGCGTTTTGCCCGTTTTCGCCTTGACGGTAGTAATAAATTCCTGCTCAAGCCGCTGTGAATCTTTCGCCATCCCTCACCTCCTAGAACAAATGTGCCCCCATTATTTGCGACAGTGTAAGACATCTGTTCTAAGGTGTCAAGCAGTGTGCTGTAATGACATTCAGATGCCATATGGAGAACATAGCCTACTAGAATGGGACATACATTTTATGGAGTGTGTAATGACGATACAAACGGATCAAAGAGTTGGTTGCGTTACAATGCTGCTACGTTTTATTGGACTTCGACCAGCAGCAGATGCAGCCTCAATAGACTATAAGTTACGTGACGCGCTACTGAGTAGCGGTGAAAATTCGTTTTTTCATGTCTTGCAAAATGCGCTAGGGGATCAAGGCGTGATCTGTCCAAAAGTCCGGCTTGAAGATGTGATATTCGCTCCTCGCATGAAAGGTAGAAGCAAAATTTCACAGAAGCATCTGGATTTTGTCATTTGCCACCCCCAAACC
>CAZBPB010000631.1:0-1649 GCA_964493565.1 uncultured Pleurocapsa sp.
GCGCTTTAATTCCCCTGCAAGGCGAGAATACCCTCTATGAAGCCTATCCGATGCTGATACAGATGAATTATGGGTATGTGTATCTAGTATCGGGATGGGAGAACGATTATCTAGCGAAACTGATTCCTGCCATTCTTGCAGTATCCTGTTTTCCGGCAGTATTTCAGCTCGGAAAACGCGCAGGCGGGGAAAATACAGGATGGATCGCGGCGCTCTTATTAGCATTGATGCCGACATTTGGTAGTTGGGCAACTTCTGGCTACACCGATTTGCCGATGGCGCTGTTCCTAACTCTGGCGGTGCTTTTTAGCCTTCGAATATGGGATAGTGGTAGCCAAACCGATGCCTTGGCGGTGGGGATCATGTTAGGCCTTGCGGCCTGGACAAAAAATAATGCGCTGCTCGCGATTCCCTCATTTGGTTTGTGGTTTCTTTTGGCACTTTGGCGGCGGCGCATAAGCTGGAAGCATATTGTCATTGTAGTTGTTGCCGGGGCGCTAACTGCCATGCCATGGTACATTCGCAATTTTCTCGGCGCCAATATGCTGATCCCACCTACAGCATGGACGGATCAAGCGGAGCGCACAACCAACTCGCTGTTCATATTTTTCAACTTGTTTGGCACCTACGGGATCAGCGGCTGGCTCATGATATTGGGACTAATAGATGCTTGTATCATGATTTTTCGCCAGCGATGGAAGGCCGCGCCACAAATAATAATCCTTTTAGTAGCGGTGCCATTCTTTGCCGGATGGTGGTTGTTTGCTTCCTACGATGAACGTTTTCTGCTTGCGATTCTGCCGATCCTGTGTGTTCTGGCTGGAGTATTTGTACTTGACGTATGGAAAAAGCTCCCAGCGCAAATTCAGCCAGCAGTACGTTGGATGTCAGCTTTCGGAGCGTTAGCTCTAACCATTTTTATTCTCTGGAATACACTTGAATATAAAGATAACCTGCTGCGCCAGCCCTTTATGAGCGATGCTGAACGGCGAAACACGGTTGGGCGTGAGGTTATTCCACCGTAATTGTTACTGGCAAAACGCCAATCACGCCATCCAGAGTCTCTGCGCCAGTTACCGGCAAATCCTCCGGTGTTCCATCTGTGTCAAAGGTATAGGCTTTCAACCACAACCGGTAAACGCCGGGGGGCAAATCTTCAGGCAATCGTAGTGCGCGGTTGTCCCATATCGGCACATTAGCCGTCCATGCGCTTGTAGGAGTGAAACCGCCGCCGGGCTGCATATCGCTCTGTGCTACCGGCGCGCCTGAGGCGTCGCGGAGAAATAGTGCAAAGGTCAGATTGCCGTCTATGGGGGCGCTGGTTGACCAGTTCAAGGAGATTGGCAGCGTGTTCCCCGGCGTATATATGAGGCCGTTAGGAAGATCAAAGCCATTCAGGGATACTGAACCACCAAAAAACAGATCTGTCGGGTATGACGGCCCGCGAAAAGCATAAGGGTCCGGCGCGCTGGTTGTATCGTACTCGATCAATCGGGTAATCGGGCCGGTGCTGATTGTTTGAATTGGATAGTAGTGGGTGTTCATGAATCGCTCGACTGGTCGCGTACTCCACCATAAATCTGGTCCACCGTCAACCAGCAGCCACAGTTGGTCATGCGTAAGTGCCAGATTGGTAATCAACTGAATCG
>CAZBPB010000632.1:0-1398 GCA_964493565.1 uncultured Pleurocapsa sp.
TTGCCTATGAAATTAATGTATTCTTGCCCGGTGTGAATCGTCCGATTGAACGCCGCATTCAGCAGCGCCGCCATCCGTTCCCCCTCGCCGATATCGCCCGCCCGTGTCGTTCGCATCCGGTAACCCGGCGGGAACTCGACCGAAGGCAGCGCCCGATTACCAAAGCGCAGCCGTCGATACACGCTGCCATATGGCATTTGCTCGTAACCGTGTGCCTGAATGAGGCGGATACGCGCGCTGTCGTAGTCGTAGACAAACATTTCAATCTGCCGCGTCTTCCCGTCCTCCGATGGAACGCTCAGGTGTTCCTCGCCCCACACCAGCATTTCAGATTCGAGATGCCGGTAATCCGGGTGCAGTTCCAGCCACAGGTCGCCCTGCCCTTCTGGATGCACGACACCGACCAGCGTGCCGTCACCCGTTTCCCACAGGCGAACAAGTTTCGCGGTATTGGGAGTGTTCGCAGCGTCATTGTGGCAGTTCCAGCCATCCCAGCGCCGAATTTCCCAGTTGAAGCCCGATGGCGTGATCGGGTACGTCTCGATCAGCAGCTTACGCACCCGCCGGAAATCATCGTCACCCGCATAAGCTCTTGAATGAATATCTTCGCGTATATTTGTGGTCATGGTATCGTCCTTTATGCGACCACCTCAAAGCAATTCCTCTAAGAATCAATACGTATTTTCGCTCGAAATGTCACCGAAAACAGCAGTCCATTACAGTGCGATCAGCCCCATTCGCGTCGCGCGCACCACCGCTTCGGTGCGGCTCTGCGCCCCCATCTTCGTCAGTATCGCATTGACGTGGAATTTCACCGTATGCTCGCTGATGCCCAGCTTCCCGGCAATCGTCTTGTTCGGCAGCCCCTCGGCAATCAAGTTGATCACTTCCAGTTCACGCGGCGTCAGCGCGTCGATCAACATATCCGGCGCATTGCCGGCGCTAAATCCCGGTTCGGTACGCAGCGAAACCGCAATCTCCGGCGTAATCACGACCAGCCCTTGCCCTAACGCAATCAGCGCCGCCGCCAGCGTATCCGCGTCCGCGTCTTGCAGCAGCAGACCGCGCGCACCCGCGCCCATTAGCGCCGGAGACGCTTCCAGCGCCGTCGCCGCATCGGCAATCAGCGCCAGCACGCCCACGTTCCCTACCTCTGCCAGCCGCTCAAGCTGCTGCATCGGCTCATAACCCATGTCCCAGATCAACACATCGGGGCGGTACACATCCAGCGTGTCCAGCAGTTCAGCATCGCCCGCGCTCTGCCCCACGATCTCAATCCCCACCGCATCGTCCAACAGTGCTGTCAACCCGGCGCGCGCCAGTGGGCTGCTAGCGACAACCAGCACACGCAGATCAGCAGTCAAAGCGGGCATCGTGGCTTCCATTCCTGAATGGCTT
>CAZBPB010000632.1:1408-1634 GCA_964493565.1 uncultured Pleurocapsa sp.
TACCTCCATTATCACCACCAAGCGTTAGAGCATCATCAACAGGAATCCGTCAGCGCAGAATTTATGTCCCGGTAGGGGCATGCTCATCGAAGATGGGATGTGCTGCCAGGCTCTACAGGCACCCTGCCTTCAGCTGTGTATGTAAAAAAGCCATAAAAGAATCAAGAAAATGCTCATTGTGGATAAAACGTACATGCCCCTAAACTAGAATTATCACAATATCATT
>CAZBPB010000633.1:0-1631 GCA_964493565.1 uncultured Pleurocapsa sp.
AGTCGTCTCGGCTTGCACGAAGAACAGGTTCCGCTGGTCAAGGAATGGCGCGAAAAGCACCCCGAAGCCACGGAACTCCCCGATTATTTTGTTACCGCGATGGAATTGTCGCCGGAAGATCACGTAAAAGTTCAGGCCGCCATTCAGCGTTGGGTGGACAGCAGCATCAGCAAAACCTCCAACGTCCCTAATGAATACACTGTTGAGCAAACCAAACGGCTGTATGAATACATGTACGAACTCGGCTGCAAGGGCGGCACCATCTACCGCGATGGCAGCCGTGACGAGCAGGTGTTGATGCTGAAGGATGACAGGGCCGAAGAAAAGCACGCACCTGTTGCCGAAGCCTCTGCCGTCGTGAAGGAAGTCGCGACCCCCCATCACGTCTATCCGCGCCCCAAGAAATTGCAGGGCGTAACCGTACACAGCCGCACGCCCTATGGCACCGCCTACATCACCATGAACAGCGACGAGAACGGCTATCCGTTTGAGGTGTTCATCACCGCCCCCGGCAAGGCCGGCAGCGACCTGCAAGCTGACGCCGAAGGTCTTGGCCGCATGATCTCGCTGCAGCTGCGCACCACTGCGCCCGGTAATCGCCTGCAAATGCTGCGCCTGATCGTTGAGCAGTTGGAAGGTATCGGCGGCTCGCGCTCCGTCGGCATGGGCAAGAATCGCGTACTCTCGCTGCCGGATGCGCTGGCTGGCGCGCTCATGGATCAGTATTTCCCTGAAGATCAAGCGCAGCAGTTGAGCTTCATTGAAGAGGGTGTTATTCCTGCCCCTGAAATTGCGCCAGAACCTGCACCCGCCCCCGTGACCCCGGCAGCCAATGGTCACGCGGCCAACGGGCACAGCAACGGGCATACTAATGGCGGCGGCAGTAACGGCAACGGTCACGCGCACGAAACATTGGCCGCCAGCAATGGCAAGAGCTTGACCGTGAAAGGCTATTCGCGTGGCGCTGAAATGTGCCCGTCTTGCGGCACCGTCTCGCTCATCCGCGCTGAAGGCTGCAAGAAATGCACAAGCTGCGGCTACAGCGAGTGCTAAATTGAGCTTCTTCAACGCAGATGTTCTTGCGCTCCTGCAAAAACCGCTCATTGCCCGGATGGCCGTCATTGATTTCGACGGCTATCCGCATTCTGTCCCCGTCTGGTACATGCTGGACGGTGACGATCTGGTCATCACCAGCTTTCGCGATACCAGAAAGATCGAATATCTGCGCGCCAATCCCAGAGGCAGTCTCGTCATCGGCGGCGAAGATGAAATCGGCGTTGGTTATCTGATCAAAGGCGATTTAACAGTCGAGGACGATTCCGATTGGTCATGGCAGCGTAAGATCACCCTGCTTTACGAAGACCCCGCCACCGCCGAAGCCCACCTTGCTGAATGGAGTCAGCAGCCCGCTGTCCTCATCCGCCTCCATCCCCGCAAAATCATCAAGGTATATTAACAGCGTTTATTCATGCCATTCATCGGGGCGCGATCCATCGTTTCGCCCGCTCCACTTTTATCATGCGCTCCGTTGGGATCAACACGCGCTAACACCCCTTATCCCTGCTTGCATCGGCTGAGGGGGAGACACTAGAAATCTAAGTGAAGGTTTTGACGCAATTTCCTGCTCAAGC
>CAZBPB010000634.1:0-1251 GCA_964493565.1 uncultured Pleurocapsa sp.
TGCATATCGGCTACCGTCGCCCGACCGACAATTTCACCATCGAGCGCGATTTTGAGCCGCATCAGCTTCACTATTCGGCATCTGGCTCATGGTACGTCACCGGCTATGACCGCCTGCGCAAAGACATTCGCAGTTTCCGGCTGGCGCGAATCCAATCGCTCAACTCTACTGGCGAAATCTTTGAGCCGCGCATCATGCTGCTTGCGCCGGGACGGCATCTTGAGGTGCGTGTGCGCTTTCATCCGTTTGTGATCGCCCATGTGCGCGAACGCCAGCATTACACCTATCACCATGACGAGCCGGGCGGTGTGATGGTGTACCGCGTGGGCGAGCTTCGCGAAATTCAGAGCTGGATTTTCGGTTTCGGCTCACATGCCGAGGTGCTTTCGCCACGCGAACTGCGCGACAGCCTGAAGCAGGAAGCCGAGCGCCTGATCCAGAAACTGGCCTAACCCTTAGTGCTGAGTACCGGGTTCTGAACACTACGAAAAAAACATCTGCTTTTAGCATGATGCCTATGTTTTTCACTCAGCGCCCGGCACTTAGCACGTTCCGTTCCAAACATTCCTCTGACAACTGCGCTCCAAACATAACGTTTTGCATGTCGCATGACGTGCTATATTCTGATCAGTACACACCGATGGAGCGATTATCGTGGATAGCGATCTCGGCGATTTTCTTTCACAGATACCGGAGTCCATTTTTCTGATCTTTTGCGGCTCGCTGCTGCTGCTGGTGATTGTGATGGTCTTACTGGTCTGGGATCGCCGCCGCAAAGCCGCGAAAAAACTTGCAGCGCAGGCCGCGTCCGCCGGCACAGGAAGCTCTACGCAAGCTCTCGGCGCAGATCTTCCCGATCTGGACGCGCTGGTGACGACTGTGCCGCCAGTTACGCGGGGAAGCGGCACATCTTCTCGCCTCAGGCTGAGCGATGGCGATGAGGTGGAAGCCGCTGAAATTATGACGGTGTACCGCGACGTGGCTGAAGGCGGTCTGGTGATACAGGTAGGAACTGCGATTTACCGCAACCCGCCAGTGAATGCCGACGCTGAATTTCGCAGGCGGATGACTGGAACGCTGAAGGAACTGGGCAGCGCCCTGCCCGATGCTAAACCTCAGCAGCCCGCCGCCACAAGCACAGCCCCGCCCCCCGTACCCATCCCGATGCCCGCGCCAGCCACGCCACCGCCATCGCCGACGGTGAATGCGACCAGCGAAGTGCCGCCGATGCCGCCCGGCGCGTTACCCGGC
>CAZBPB010000634.1:1261-1621 GCA_964493565.1 uncultured Pleurocapsa sp.
GAAGCCTTTCTGCAATACAAGCTGGCTTCAGCACCGCAGTTCGCCGGACGCAGCATTCACGTGAAGCCAGCGCTGAATGATGGGTTGGATATCGAAGTGGATGGTCGTAGTTACGACACGGTAAGCAGCGTAGAAGATGAGGCGGTGCGAAACTTTCTGCAAGCCACTATCGAAGAATGGCAAAGCCGGCAGTAACCAGAACGGACGAGATGATCTCGTCCGTTTCAGTTAACCCTAACCTGCATTTTAGGTAGATAGATCTTCACCCGCTGCGCCGCGCCGTAGGGGTAACGCATGTCCGGTTTGTGCCTTCTCCCGCTGAACAGGAAAAGGCATAAACGTTAGGTCAGGGTGAAACTT
>CAZBPB010000635.1:0-1609 GCA_964493565.1 uncultured Pleurocapsa sp.
ACGAACTGGGCAACCCCGGCACCTATGAAGGCAATGGTCATATCGCTAAGGTCGCCGCCAAACAGCCGTGCAAAAGCCGCGCAGGCTAACCCCACCATCACCGCCACCAGATACGGGTTGTAATGAGGTAGGCTGCTAATACGCTGTAATTCTTGTCTCGCCTCTGCGCGTCCTATATCGCTTGCGGTGATCGTGCGGCTCAGGGTATTGATCTGCTCCAGTATCCGCATGTTCACGCTCAGTACCGGAACCCGCCGCAGCCGGGTACGAAATTCGTCGCCGCTGCTGCTGGTTACCACAACGGCGTTTGGCGAAACTAGAATATCCAGCCAGTTTGCGCCCAACCCGGTGCCAATCCGATGCACAGTCTCTTCCACACGGTCTGTTTCCGCGCCATTCGCCATCATCAGCGTGCCCGCCCACAGCGCGATCTCGTTTACGTCGCGCAGGGCTTCGCGGGTTAGCGCCTGTTTTTCAGACTCGTTAGGGTCATCGTTTTCCATAGTCTTCTCAAATCCTTATACTCGCGAAAAGTTACACCCGGGGCAGCACTTTTCGCAGCCGTCGCTGCGCCCCGTAAAAGCCGCGCAATCTATCGTCAGTTTGCGTTAATGATGGCCCGGTCAGCAGCATATTATCGCTAAAAATAGCGTGCGTTTTTACGAAGCGCAGCAAGCCTTCCGGCCCGTTGCGCCGCCCCACGCCGCTGTCTTTCCAACCGCCCATCGGCAAATCTGGTGTGCCGAACAAAAACATCGGATGGTTGATGGTCACATCACCGCTCTCTACCTGCTCGCCCAGTTTTTCGCCGCGTCCGATATTCCTGGTGAAGATACATGCCGAAAGACCGTACGGGCTGTTATTCGCCTGTTGTATCGCTTCGTCGGCATCTTTCACCCGCATAATCGGCAGAACCGGCCCGAACGTCTCTTCTTGCATAATCGCCATCTCCGGCGTCACATCCACCAGCACCGTCGGCTCAAAGAACAGCGGCCCAAGGTCAGGGCGGCGTTTCCCGCCGATCACCACCTTTGCCCCCTGCTCAACCGCATTGGTAATGTGCGCTTCGGTACGTTCTAGTTCGCGGGTGTTGGTCAGGCTGCCCACGTGGATATCAAATCCGCTTTTAGAGCTGACCGTCATTTTCTGCGCCCATTCCTGAAGTTTCGCCATGAACGGCTGGTATACCGCATCCACCACATACATCCGCTCGGTGCTTACGCATACCTGTCCGGCGTTCTCAAACGCGCCTACTAATCCCCAGCTAGCGGCAACGTCCAGATCGGCATCTTCCAGCACAATCGCCGGGTCTTTGCCGCCCAGTTCAAGGCTGTAGGGGATCATCCGTTCGGCGGCGCGTATCGCCACTTTTCGGCCTGTCGCTGTGCTGCCCGTCAGCGAAATGTAATCCACCACATCCACTAGCGCCGCCCCTGCCCGCCCATCGCCAATGATCACCTGCGCCGCATCCGGGGGGATACCCGCCTCATGCATCAGTTTTACTGCCGCCATCACTGAAAGCGGCGTCACTTCGCTGGGCTTGAGCAGGATTGCGTTTCCGGCAAACAACGCGGCAATCGCATCAATCAACCCGTTTTGCAGCGGGTAG
>CAZBPB010000636.1:0-1605 GCA_964493565.1 uncultured Pleurocapsa sp.
ATGATATGACCCGCGATGCCGTGGCGCTGGCAACTGGTCGTCCGCTTCAATTCAAACAGGAATTACTGGATCATATTGCTGAAAGGTTCGAGGGATTCCGGGTCAAAATGACTGCTAACAACCGTCAGCAGGCATTTGTGCCAGAAGGCGCGCTGGTGATCGAGAACCCGGTTGGCACCGCACCGTGTTTCGTAGTGGAACTAGAGGACAAAGTCGTTATTTCGCTTCCGGGGGTGCCGCGCGAAATGAAATACCTATTTACGGAACGGGTTGCGCCATTTCTTCGTGATAAGTATGCATTGGGCGGTACAGTCATTAAGGCACGTGTGTTGAAGGCTGCGGGTATTGGCGAAAGCGCGTTGGATGAGGCAATTGGACGTGATCTGCTGGAAGCAAGCAACCCAACTGTCGGGTTGGCAGCCCATTCCGGGCAGGTTGACATTCGCATCACGGCAAAAGGTGATGTGGCTGAAGACGTTGATTCAGGTATTTCCGAAGTAGAACGTGTTATTCGTAGTAGGGTGGGCGATTTTCTGTTTGGCGTAGATGAGGATCGTCTCGAATCAGCACTTGCTTCCGATTTGATGTCGCGTGATCTTGAACTGAATATTCTAGAAGTGAATGTTCCACCATTGGTGAGCCAGGCTCTAGCTCCGGAGCAGGCAGCCTACAATTTCGAAATGGTGATAGAACGCGTAGATAAATTTGACGCGCTCATTGGACGTTTTGATTTAGAACAAATCACGTACAGTGATGTTCGCAAAATTGCTGAACAGCTTGCTCATTTGAATGGCGATGAACGGAAGAAAGCTAGCATTGTCGTCGTTGGACAGGAAGATGCCCTGGGGGATCATGCCGACAGCGCCGCTCAAAGCGCGCTTGCAGTAAGCTACGCAGGCAAAACCGTTTCGCGTTCTTACGGTTTTGCCGGGAGTAGCGAATCTGCAAAGCAGTTTATCGGCACCTGGGCGCTTGCGACGCTATGGCGACTGCTGAGAGAAAACGATGCTTCCTGAGAAGTTTCTTGCACGGCTTAACACAGCACCACAGAAGGTGATACTTTCGCTTGCACCACGGTGGGATCAACTTCCGCCAGAAGTTCTGCGTTACGACGAACCATTTTTACCTTATGGTAAAGCGATAGTCGCAGCCACAAAAGATGCTGTGGGTGGCTATTTGTTCAGCTTGCCTGCTTATCTGTCTACCGGTGCGTCAGGGATTATTGCGCTGGAACGGACGTTGGCATATGCCTCAATATCTGAGGTACTCACGATATTGGACGGTGATTTCGCATCGGCGGACTATGTGGCTGCATTTACCCATGGCGAATTAACCGTTGATGCGGTGACGGTATACCTGGCAAATCTGTGCGAAGCATTTGAACAGGCGGGTATTACCGCCATTGTTAAAACCGGCGCAATTTCAGAAGATCGTATAACCATAGTTAGCAATCAGCTTCATGCTGGAGATCAGTTCTGGCACGTGCTTCAGGTCAATGAAATCACGCGTGGCAGCCTTGATTTTGAGGAAGCGCTCAGAATGTATTTTATGAACTGATTCAAGCTTTCGCCGCAAACACATGACGCAAGTTAATAAGTGCAAAAG
>CAZBPB010000637.1:0-1577 GCA_964493565.1 uncultured Pleurocapsa sp.
TGCAGATCGATAAAGAAGACTATCTTCAAAACTATATTTATGAGAATCCTGATGCTATTCCACTCTATGAAATTGATGAGGATATTCGATTATTTGTTACAGCACGTGAATTTCCAACGCAAAGTGGTCCCGTTGATGCCCTTGCATTTGATGAGTACGGCAATATCTATCTAGTTGAGACTAAGTTATATAAAAACCCTGATAAACGCACTGTAGTAGCACAGGTCATTGATTATGGATCATCGTTGTGGCAACACAGCTCTGATCCTGTCGATTTTCAACTATTATTAGATCGGTTTACACAAAAATATCACCAGAGCAATTTTCTCGAAAAAGTACAATCATTCTTTGACAAACCTGACTTTAATGCAGAGTTATTTATGGAAAACGTCTTTAGCAACCTCCAAGAAGGAAGTTTTAGGTTTGTGGTACTCATGGATCAGTTGGAAGATCGCCTAAAGGATCTCATCGTATTTTTGAACCAGAAAAGCAAATTTGATATCTATGCTGTGGAGCTTGAATACTATCAGCACGAGAAGTTTGAGATCTTAATCCCCAAAGTATTTGGTGCTGAGGTGAAAAAAGATATCGCAAGTAAGACATCAGCCAATACATTCGTATCAGATGATGAATTTATAGATCTATACAAGTCTATTAATCAAGAACAACAAATTCGTGAAATAGTCGATGTACACAGTTCCATCAAAAATCATACATTAACATTTGATGGATGGAGTGCTGAAAGGAGCCCTAAAAATATAAGTTTCACGTATAAATCTCCGGGTAGAGAAAAAATGTCGCTCGTATTGAGTCTGACGTTTAACCAAACAGCAGATGAGGGAGTATTGGGCTTTTGGCTGTATGAAAAAGAGATCGAAGATAAGGTTTTAGCTGTTGTTTCTGAAGTTCTTGAAATACAGGTTACACCATTAGCACCCGATGCTAAGTATGGTGTTATCGGTAAATGGCCTGTTAAAGATTTTTCGCAAGATAAATTAATTGCCATACTTTCCTCGCTATCATAACTACCTATTACAGTAATGCTGTATAAGTTGAAAACCAACATCGGGTTCTTAAATGAGTGTCCTACCTTCAACATAATCCCTCGCGGCTACAGAATTAGTCGTTAGTTTATCTCGCAACTTCACTGTGATAAAAAGCGTGTAGACTACATCTTGAGGATTAAATAAATGCAGACGATCTATGTCTTCAAAATTGTGTTTCGCAGGTACATAGATGTGCTTATTATATCTTTCAATTTGATCTAATAATTCACCTGATAAATTTTTCTTTTTCCGTAATACAGAAATATTTTGCCCCAATGATTTATCTCGATATGAAAGTTTGTTACTATTTTCCTTCACAATAAATTTGACGATATAGTCAATAAAATCGCCAAGATATCGGACTACGTCACGTGTATGTTTTGGAAATTGGGGGAGGAATTCTTCAGTAATATAGTAAACTGGACGCTTCTGCTTACATCGAATCATTTTTTGTAAGGTTATTATTGCTTGTTCACGATCCTTTCCTCCTCTTCTTACTGCAATTGATATTCCCTCAGCTTCTTGCATCTC
>CAZBPB010000638.1:0-1516 GCA_964493565.1 uncultured Pleurocapsa sp.
CGTTCTGGCGGGGCCAGACGCTGCCGATCTCGCGGGCTGCGCCGAGTCGGTCCTGGCCGTTTTCGTCTTGTCCCACCATGCGGGCAAAGCTGACGCGGTGGCTTGGTTTGGATTTGGGTTGTTGAGTGCTCATGTTTGATCTCCTTCTTTGATCGGTTTTTCGGGCTGGCTCTTCCAGCCCATGCGCGAAGGAGATCGCGGCGCTCAGAGCCGGATCGTCATGCCCTTACACGGAATTTTGGAGCGGGCCGGGCATTGACGAAGGCGCGCGTCAGCGCAGCCATTCCGGCGGCGTCCGCGATAAGCGCTTGGGTGAAGGCTGGAAGTGACTTGCCCGCGAAGATCGGTGAGAAGGGATTAGAATTAGCTAGGCCATAACCCAAAGCCAACGGCCACCGATACGGAAACGCAAAGTGAGGCGTGTAGAGCAGCCCAGCAAGCGGGCGGCGGCACGACCGGGAGAAGCCCGGAACAAGCTGAAAAGTCGAATGATGTTTATTTATTGACGAAAAATGTATACAATTGAAAAGGGAATGTATTTCTAATCGATTTATATTGAGAATTGATGTTGTGGGGGAGTTTATGCGTTTTCTTGCCGTGCTGTTTTCAGCCCTGTTGATCTTCAACTTGCCATCGCACGCCGCACCACCTGCCTGTAACGCAGGGGCGGAAGGCACCATCGTTTATAACAAGGATCAAAAGCTTGTTCAGTTCTGCAATGGCACGGATTGGATCGGCATGGTCGCCAAAATCGGCGGTACGGGCGATACGCTGGGTGACCTGACCTGCGCCACCGGCGAGGTGCCGGAATGGAACGGCGCGGCCTGGGATTGCGGTGAGGGCGGCACAGGATTGTGGGCCGATTCTGGCAGCGGGTATCTGACCTACACCGGCACCGATACGGGCGTGAAAATCCAGTCTGTCACCAGCACGGCCGCGCCCACGAGCACGATGGCGGATATGGGCTGCGCCAACAATGAAATTCTGAAATGGGATGGAACGGTGTGGGCCTGCGCGCCTGATGATGCAGGCGCGCTGGCTGATAACGCTGTCACCAACGCCAAGATGGCCGATGATGCCATCGGCATCGCGGAGCTTTCTGCGACGGGCACGGCTAACGCCACCACATACCTACGCGGCGACAATACGTGGGCGGCGCCGCCAGCCGCTGTGCCCAAGGGGTATTCTGCTTATTCCGCGCAATCGATCCCCAACAATACCATCACGAAAATCACTGCGCTTTCTGTTCTGCGTGATGATTTCGCTGCTACTTCATCTGGCACATTCACAGTTCCACCGGGTGAAGCTGGTTGGTACGTGTTAACAGCAAACGCGATTTGGACGGCATCAACAACTGCCAGCCAGGTGAGCATTCGCGTAAATGGCACGCCGAGAGCATTCGATACCAACGATGATGGATCAGGAGATGCCCAAACGCTGCATCAATCGGCAGCTACAGCGATGTACCTTTCTGTTGGCAATACCGTCGAGTTCTATACATACCAATTCAGCGGCA
>CAZBPB010000639.1:0-1505 GCA_964493565.1 uncultured Pleurocapsa sp.
GCGCCATCAACGTTTCTGGCGCTTCAACAATTAGCCACTCTCTGTCGCCTTGCGCTACTTGAAGTGTGGCATCTCCACTGACCGAGATGCGGGTAAACCCCGATACCGTACGCTGCTCGCGAATATTGCTGTCAGAATTTTTTGTTTTTCCCTCTGAGTAAGTCGTGTCGCTCATGGTCTATACCCGTTAGTTATTTTTGATTGATGCAGACTCTTACGGGGGCGGCAGGAGTTATGTTCAAAATTGCCGGGAATGACAAGGGGCGCGAGAAACTGCGCCCCTTGTACTTTGCATCTCATTATTGAAATTTGTGAATACCTACCTATATCATCCGCTATAGTGACCTGCCATGAAATCCAGCTACCGTATCGTTGGATCGCTAATCCATACGTCAGTGGAATACAGCGATTCGCTTTCGATGATCAGGTTGGTCGAATAACCGTAGCGGAACTCATAGATATTCAAGCCGTTCTGCGTACCAACCACCGGCTTTTCAGCCCCGGCGGCATTATCGAATACATAGGTAACAGGTTCGCACTGTGTTGCCACCTGTGCGTTCTGGAAGCACAACTCCAGCGTGACCTGTGCGGTGCGCGCAGCAGGATTATCTGAAATATAGGTTACCCGCACAAAGTTCCATGACACCAACTGCTTGGTGGTTTCCAGTTGTGACTGGTCTGGCGTAGCCTGCGGAGTGCTGCCAAACAGCGCCAGTTCCAGTGGTGTCGCGCCGGTTGGTGTCGGTGTCGGGCCGGGGCCGTTGCACCAGAATGCATCGCAAAAAGCGACTGGCTCCACATTTTCCAGCGTAGGAAGGCTGTTGAACACCGTTTCCGGCACTGTGGTGAAGCGGCGATCAACGTACAATGCAAATTGATCGCCAACTACAAACATCATATTGGATGCGCCAAAATTACGATACACCGCGCGGAAGGGTGTGCCGCCGGGCATGATTCCCATATATTGCAGCGCCGCTACATCCAGATAGGTGAATGCATAATCAGCACTACCGGTCAGCCGCTCTTCAACGACGACTTCATCTAACACTGGCGGATTCTCGACAACCGAATTTAGTGCCTCTTCCAACTGAGCACAGAAATCCGCAGCGGCAGGGTCAATTTCATTAAATGACAGGCCATAGCCTTCCGTCACCAGAAAATGCAAATAAGTAACGCCCGGCGCGCACTGCTCAATCGGATCAACCCCCTGCCAGCCAGTCGGGCGTGGCTGCTCAGGGTTGGGCGGCAGCGTTGCCTTTGCCAGAAGTTCAATATCATGGCGCAGGTTGTAATACGATGAGCCGGGCGAACTGCTCACTGTGCCGATCCAGCCATCAGGACGCACGCCTTCACCAAGCCGCAAGTTAGCCAGCGAGTTCAGATCGAGGAATAAGTCGCCAATGAAGGTGGGTGTCGTCGCATCGCGGTTGCCAACGTAGCCTTCGGGTCGTGTGTTCAAACCTAGCAATTCATCGGCAAGCCGTTCAAGATCGCCCCGCGCACTG